>JBKQUS010000134.1:0-29148 GCA_052325505.1 Limisphaerales bacterium | reverse complement strand
TAACCGACAACGGCTCCACAGCGCTCTCGGTTACAAATCTCCTGTGGAATTTGAAGAACTATTAACCTATAAATGAACAGTTTTATCGAGTGTCCACTTTTTCGGGGGAAGTACACAAAGCGATTTTGTCTGACAAGGCTCGCAGCCCCGAATCCATGCAAATCCATAAGCATAAACAGCTTGCAGAATAAACAGCCACAATCCCGCCAAACCGTATTTAACTTAGTTATACATGGTCAAAATTAGCCAATTCCCCTTTGGACTCGGGGCGGGCCTGCCGCGCCGTAGCCGCTGCGGCGGAAGCGGGTTCCGGTTCTCCTGTTTTTCTTTATTGGAAAGATGAGGCAATCAGGGTCTTCTTACGGCGGATTTTAGGAAACGAAGCAATGTCGAAGATGTTGAAATCATCGGGAGGGATCGGCGCCGCGACAATGGCCAGCCGTGTCCTCGGGTTGGTGCGGGATCAGTCCTTTGCCGCGTTCATGGGCACACACGGTGTGGCGGCGGCGTTTAGTTACGCCTTCATGGTCCCCAATTTGTTCCGCCGCCTGCTGGGTGAGGGGGCGTTGACGGCGGCTTTCATCCCCATCTTCAAGGCAAAGGAAAAGAACGAAGGCGAAGCCTCCATGTGGCAGGCCGCCAATGCTGTGATCTCCGGGCTGCTCGTCGTGGCGCCGGCCATTGTCTTCTATGCCATGCTCGTCATTTCACTGCTGCTCCTCGGCGGTGGCTGGGACACGGACACTCGCCTCATGTTCAAACTCATGCGGCTGATGTTTCCCTACATGATGCTGGCCTGCCTGGGGGCGGTTTTCATGGGCATCCTCAACGCCCGCGATCACTTTTTCATACCGGCGCTAAGCCCGGCCCTCTTGAACATTGTGCTGATCGCGTCGGTGTGGTTGGTGGCGCCGCACTTTGGCCGAACCGAGCGGACCCAGGTGTTTGCCCTGGCCGCTGGCGTGCTGCTGGCAGGAGTGGCGCAGGCGGTTTTCCAGATGCCCGCCATGCATTCAGAAGGTTTCCGCTACCGGTGGGTTTCGCCCTGGCGCGACCCGACCACGCGGGAGGTGGTGATGAAAATGATCCCCAGCGCCATCGGCGTGGCGGCCTTTCAACTCAACGTCATGCTGACGCAAACCATGGCCTTCGGCGAAAACAAGGACATCGTGGCCGAATTCTTTTACGCGGTTCGCCTGATGGAGCTGCCGCAAGGAGTCATTGGACTGTCGCTGGCGACTTTTCTGCTACCGACGCTCTCCGCTTTGGCGCTGGAGAAGAAATTCCCCCAGTTCGGCTCCACCCTGCGTCAAGCCGTCGGCCACTTGATCTTCGTCAACCTGCTGGCCTCGGTCCTGCTCTTCACCCTGGCCGAACCCATTATTCGACTGTTGTTCGAGCGTGGGAGATTCGACGCCCATTCCACGCAGGACGTCAGTTTTGCGCTGGCCTGCCTTGTGCCGGGGCTGATTTCGTTTTCGCTGGTGAACATTTTTGTGCGGGCGTTCTACGCGGTGAACGACATCACCACGCCCATGCGCATCAGCGTCTTTTGCCTGAGCATGAATATTCTTTTCACGGCGGTTTTTCTTTTTGGATTGCACCTGGGTCCCGGCGCGCTGGGCGTGGCCAACAGCCTGAGTTCAATCTGCAACCTGGCGCTGCTGGTCTTCGCGCTGCGCAAGAAACTGCGGACGCTGGAAATGGCGGAGATAGTGGGGCAATTGCCGCGCCTGGCCGCCGCCGGCTTGATCGCGGCGCTGATCGCCTGGTTCGGACGCCAGTTGTGGACAAGTCAGTTGAGCCACGCAACGCTCGTTTTGAAACTGGGCGAGGTATTTGTGCCGATGATTGCGGCGACGGTGGTCTATTTCGCCCTGGGTTTGTGGTTCAAAATTCCCTCCGCCGGCGAAATACTCCGGCTGCTTCAGAGGCAAAAGCCCGGCCCCGCCCATGAATAAAGCTGGCGAAGGCGTGGGCGGAATGGCATTTTCCGAATCGCCATGTTGAAATGCAGTTCCATCTTGCCGGGATTATGCGCCGGTCTTCTGGCCTGCTCCGCCGTGCTGGGCGCGCCCGCGCCCGCGACGCCGCCGGAGGACAAGCTGGCCTCCTTCGGATTCACCGGGCCAGAGGTTTTTCCAATTGACCCCTCCATTTCCCTGCTTCATGCCGCGGACCTGGACGGCGACGGCTTGACGGACTTGATCGTGGTCAACAACGCGCGCTCCAAGATCGAGCTGCTCTACAATCAGACGGGCAAGACCAACGTTGCTGCCGCCCGACCCGGGGTGAAACCGGAGATGAACGAATTGCCGCCCGACGCCCGTTTTCGCATCGAATCGATCCCTTCGGAAAAAAGGATTTACTCGCTGGCGGTGGCGGACTTGAACAGCGACGGCCGGCCGGACCTGGCTTATTACGGCGACCCGAAGGAATTGGTGGTGCTCTACAATCAGGGCAGCAACAACTGGAGCACGCCGAAACGATGGCCGATTAACGACGGCCAGTTGACGGCCAACGCGCTGGCCACCGGGGATCTCACCGGAAGCAAGCTGACCGATTTGATCCTGCTGGGCGAGAACAACCTGTATCTCCTGACCCAGCAAGCCGACCATTCCCTCGGCGAGCCGCGCAAAATACCCTTCTCCGGCGCAGTCAAGGCCGTGCAGGTTTTGGACATCGACGGTGATGGACGCGACGATTTGCTGCTGATCAACTGGGACAGCCCAAATCCGTTCCGGTTCCGCCTGCAAAATGCCGACGGCGAACTTGGCCCGGAGATTTATTTTCCCCTGCCCCCCATCCGCGCCTACCTGGCGGACGATCTGGAAGGCGATCACAAAACGGAGCTTGTCACCATCGCCCAAAACTCCGGGCGCGCTCAGGTCTGGAACTTCGTGCGCAAACCCGCCGAGCCGTTGTCCGGCGCTTTCAAACAAGGGCAGTTCCAGGTTTTTCCATTGAACAACACCTCCCGCGCTCATCGCGGCATCTTGTGGGCCGACATCAACGGCGATGGCCTGCCCGATCTGTTGGTGGCCGAGCCTGACAGCGGGCAATTGACGGTGCAGTTGCAGAAGCCCGACGGCACCCTGGCAGCGGCGAAAACGTTTCCGACCCTGACCGGCGTGAGCGAAATCGCGGTCAGCGACTGGAAGGGAGACGGCACGCAAAGCATTTTTCTTCTCAGCCGCGATGAACATCAAATCGGTGTGACAACATTGGACAAAAAGGGCCGGATCGCCTTCCCGACGATTTTGGCCATCGACGGCCAGCCGTTGACCATGGCGGTCGGCCCCTTGCGGCCCAACGCCAAACCGACCCTGGCGGCCATTGTGGACCAGGACACCAACCGCGTCCTAGTCACCCTGACGGCGGATGGCAAAAGCCACACGCAAAAATTGAGCGACACGTTTAAGGCCGCGCCCAGTTCCATGACGATGCACGACGCCAATCAGGACGGCCTGGCCGATCTGGTGGTGCTGATCCCTTACGAGAAAATCAAGTTCCTCATCCAAAAGCCCGATCACGTCACCTTTGACGAAGTGGACCTTCCGCCTCCTGGTGGCAGCACGGAAGAGCCGTGGGTCAGCGCCTCGGACGTGGATGGGGACGGCAAACCGGAGTTGCTGCTCGCGCAGAAGAATTTCATCCGGGCCGTCGTCCTGACCAACGAACCCGGCTTGGGCACCAACGGCAAGCCGGAGTGGTCGTTTGTGGTCAAGGAACAGATCAACGGGGCTTCCAGCGACTCGCGCATCACGGGGGCGGCGGCGCTGCGCAACGGCACCAACGCCATCGCGTCAATTTTTATGCTTGACTCTGAACGGAAGGCGCTGACCCTGTGCGAGCGCGACCCGGCCGGAGTCTGGCAGGTGGTGCGCAACGTGCCGCTGCCGATGAGCGATTTCACCTCGTTGCGCGCCGTGGCGCTCGGCTCCTCCAACGCCAACAGCATCGCGTTCCTCGGGGCCAACGCGGTCGGCACCATGGCCATGAGCGGGCAGGTCTGGGATCTCTCCGAACTGGACAGCTACGAAACCCCCATCAAGGACGGCCATCTGGCGGACGTGGTGGACGGGGATTTAAACAATGACGGGCGCAAAGACCTTGTCTTTCTGGAGACGGCCAAAAACTACCTGGATTTGGTTGCTTTCGAAAAGCCGCACAAGCTGGTTCCGGGGGACCGCTGGCCGGTATTTGAAGAGCGCACCTTCCGCTCGCGGCGCAACGACTCCCTCGAACCGCGCGAAGCGGTCATCGCCGACGTCACAGGCGACAAGAAGAATGACCTGATCGTGCTGGTGCATGACCGCATATTGGTTTATCCGCAGGAGTAATTGACAATTGTCAATTATCGCAATTTGGGCGGTGTGGGGGCGAAGAACGTCATGTTGAACCCATCGGGGGTAAAGCCGCCTGAATAAACCGAGAAGTAAAAATAGGGCGAAATCGTGTCGTAAGGCGGCAGCAGGGAAAAATCGGCCCATTGCCGCAGTTTGGCCGCTTCATCCGCAGTATTGACGCCGCTGGGCAGCCCGCCGGTCGCCCCCAAAATCTCCTGCACCGTAACCGGTTGCGTGCGGAACATCTCCAGCAGCGCGCGCATCGCCAGGTTTTGGTTCTCGAAGCCGAACAAACCCGTGCCCATGCCGCCGGCTTTTTGCGCGGCGTCGGCCAGTCCGGGAGTATCGCCCAGTGTTTTGCCTTTGCTGTCGTTGCTCCGCAGAAATTCCTCCAAAATCCCCGAATCGCCCGACAATGCGACGTAGCCGCTGCTGCCGGCAAAGTTGAAGGAGCGGGACGGGCTTGCGTTCTGGGTGGTCGGAGTCAGCGTGTAAATCTTCCGGCCAAGAAACTCGCGATCCTTGATGGTGCCCAGGAAACTCAGGCCGGTTTTCAACGCCGCCGCCAGCTTCCCGGGATCGGGCGAACTGATCAGGTAGAGTGAAGCGGCGGAATTCAAATCCGCCAGGGTGTTGCCCTGCGGGGCCTTTTCGTAATGGATGATGTCGTCGCCCAGGTTGCCCAGCAGCTCGGATTTCAAGTCGTAGTTTGGATCCTTGTCCTTGCCGGCGGTTTGCAGAACGAAATTGATCACGCTGCTGTATTGGGGATTCAGCTCATTCAGCATCGATTCGATCTGAGCCCAACTGTGCGGAATGTTGATGCGCCAGCGCCAGAATTTCGTCACGTCCGCCGGAACAAAGGCGGGCGGGTTGGCATCCAGGGCTTCGCCGGCCAGGGCCTTGACCAGCCCGCGCCGTTTGCTCTCCGGCACTCCGACGAAGAGTTGCGCGCCCAGCCCTTCCGGCAAATTCTTATACGCAAAGCAGGCCGACGTCAGCCCGGTCAGCCCGCAGGCGACCAGCGGGGAATCGGCCTTGAGCGCCGGCTCGTTGCCGGCATCCGCATCGTCGCTGGCGGGAGTTTTTGTAAGGATATCGATCGAATCCTTGATATTGACCCACACGTACAAAGGCGCGCCGCGCAGACGGCCGGCAAAGTCAGCCTGGAAGGCCGGCTGCTCTTCCAAGGCGGGCAAAAGCCCCCCCGCTTGCCGGATGAGGACCTTCTCGATGGCTTGGGGCGAATCGCTGACCAGCAACAAGGAGCCGGCCTGGCCGAAAGTGATTTCCACCTTGTTGGTGGATGCCTTGCCTGCAATATCGTCCCCTCCCGCCGCGCGATTCGTTGGAGACATGATTCTGTCCCAGGAAAGCTCCTCGGACGGGAACAGGAGCGTGACGCAATCAACGTCGTGAATTTTCAGGGTTTTCATGGGCTTGCCGGCTGCGGCCCACTTTTGCCGGATGTCCGCCAGGTTGGTTTGGAGCCGGGCGGCCTGGTCTTTTGCGTCAAGCAAAAACAGCCAGGCAAAATGGCTCTCCATCCTCTCCGGCGCCGGCATGGGCAGCAGGGCAAAGGTCGCCTGCCCCTGCGCCAGACCGCTGTAGTCCGAAAAATGAATGCCCAGGCTCCGTTCTAGAGGCGTGAGGACGTCGCTGCCAAACTTGTCGAGAAACTTCTCCTTGAACGGTTTGACCGCCGGATCCTGCCATAAGCGGCCATAGGGTGAATTGGTCACGATGGTCCAGGCGGCCCGGCTGTCCGGCATGGTGACCACCAGGGCTGTGTCTTTGGGCAACAGTTTCTCGGCGGGCAAAACGGCCGCGCGCGCCCCCAGGCAAAAACCGCCCAGGACAAGAAGCAGAAAGAATCGACGCGCCATAAATTCAGCCGGGGCCTGTCACTGCGACGCAGCTTTCTTGGCCCGGCTGGGCGGTTCCAGATAGCGATACGGATTGCTTGGGTTGTCGTTGTCGTAGGCGTAGGATTCGCGGTGGTCCAGGAAAAACTTGACCGCCTCCACGGGAATGGCAAACCCCAGGCCCTCGCCGAAAGTGATCTTCATATTCGTCACGCCGACGACTTCGCCGCGCAAATTGAACAGGGGCCCGCCGCTGTTGCCGGGATTGATCTGCGCCGTCGTCTGCAAATACAGGGTGCCCTCGAATTGCCGCGTCTTGGTGCTCACGATCCCTTCCGTTACCGTCCGCTCCAAGCCGAGCGGGCTGCCGATGGCAAAGACCGAGTCGCCCACTGCCACTTTGTCGGAATCGCCTAGCATCACGCAGGAGAATTTCGGCGCGTCCTTGTCCTCGATGCGCAGCAGGGCCAGGTCCGCGAATTTGTTCAAGGCCACAATCCGGACTTGCTTGTAAATCTTGCGCTCGATCTGGCCGTTTCTTTGCAGATAAACCTCGACGGAAATCTGCGTTTCGCCCTCCGTCACATGGAAGTTGGTGATCAAAAAACCGTCGGGATTGATGAAAAAGCCCGAACCCAACCCGGCTGGCGTGCGCACCTGCACCACTGCTTCGCCCAACTCATTGGCCAGCTCGCGCACGCTGCGTTCCGGTGGCGGCGCAACCGAGGTTGAATAAAAACCGCGCTCCACGGCGGGTGCAGCCGGCGCGGCCACGGCTTTGGCGGCCTTGGCGTTTTCCTCGAGCAGTTTCACCACCTGGCTCTTCGGGATGGCCAGAACGGTGTAGCCGATATCAATAATAATCTGATCCTTCTTGTCCTCCAGGATTTTGCCGGTGACGGCGGCCCTGCCTTTCAACTCCACCGTGGTTGCCCCCAGGCTGAAGCCGCCCAGCAAAACAGAGACGCATAGCAACACTTTCAACATTGGATAAACTTATCCTCTTTCACGAGAATGACAAGCCGGTTTGGGCCGGGATTCCCGATGACACATCACAAGTTTTCAATAGCCAGTTTTCAATCGCAGAACCCGGACAAAGTGGACCGCGCCTCGCCGTTCACCGCCCGGCCTCCAACGCCTGCCGTGCTCGTTGAAACACCGATTGCGGTGTTATCGAACGAAGGCAGGCCAACGGCTCGCGGTAAGAACATTTCTGGCTCATGCACGGCACGCAGGGCAACTCCTTGTTTTGCAATACGTTCTCAGGCTGGCCGTAGGGTCCCGTGCTCAATGGGTTCGTCGGGCCGAACAGGGCCACGACCGGCCGCCCCAGCGCGGCGGCGGCGTGCATCGGGCCTGTGTCGTTCGTGATGACCACCCGGCACAGGCGAAGGCACTCGATCATTTCAGCCAGCGACGTGTGCCCGGCCAGATTCAGGCACTTTTCCGGGGCCGCCGCCGTGATCCTCTCCCCAAGCGGATGCTCGTCTTTGCTGCCAAAGGTGACGAATTTCAGGTCTGGCGTCCGCCCCAGCAGCTTGACCAGCTCCACCCAGTACGGCACGGGCCATCGTTTGTTTTCCCATCGTCCTCCCGGCAATAACCCCACCCAGGGCCCGGCGGCCAACGGCCATTTCTGCGCAACCTGCGCGGCAATTTCCGGGCGGCGCGGCAGCCACTCGAAATCCTGATGCACCGGCACGCCCAGCAGGGGCAGGACCGCCAGATAGCGATCCACGGCATGCAGGTTGGCGGGTGCGCGCAGCGGGGTCAGGTCGTACAAGGCGCGCGCCCCTTCGCGGGAACCCTCGCGCAAATTATCCAGGCCGACGGTCAACCCGGCATTGGCCAGCCAAGCGAACAGGCTGCTGCGGGCCAGTCCTTGCAGGTCAATCGCCCAATCAAAACGCTCTTGGCGCATCATGCGCAGGCTCGCCCCAATCTCCGGCCAGCGCCGCGGCGCCGCCCAGCGCTTGCGGTGGAAGGGAATGATGCCGGTCAGGTCGGGGTCCTTTTCCAGCAACGGCGCCAGGGCGGCGTCCAGCCACCAGTAAATCTCGCCTTTGGGAAAATGTCGCTTGAGCAACCGCAGCACCGGCAACGCGTGAATCACGTCGCCCATGGAACTGGGTTTGAGAATCAGAATTTTCAACTACGGGCGTTCCCGCGACCCCGGTTATTTTCCGACGGCGAGCCGTTCCGCGAGCCGCGCTGGCAGGCCGGCCGCAAGGATCTTCTTCTGGGTGGTGGGAATGTCATAATCCAGCCGGCGCAACTCGATCGAGCCTTCGTCCATGTCATAAACCACGTAGGACGCCCTGGGATTGCCGTCGCGGGGCTGGCCCACGGCGCCGACGTTGACAAAATATTTCCGGCCCGCCTCGACCTTGAATTTGGAGTAAGTGCCGCCGCGCACCACGCTGTCACGTATAAAAGCCACCGGCACGTGGGTGTGGCCAAAAAAACAAACCGGCGTGTTTTGGTAGGTGAAACTGGCGGCGGCGGCCAGTTTCTCAAAGACATAGCCCCAGCGCTGCGGCCCGTCCAGGGTGGCGTGGACAATGGTAAAGTTGGAAAGCAGCCGGACGTACTTGAGGTCATTGAGCCATTTCTTGTCCTCCGCATTCAGTTGTTTGCGCGTCCAATTGACGGCTTCGGCGGCGTGGGGATTGAACCCTTCCAGTGGCTCATCCGTCGAGCAATATTCGTCGTGATTACCCTTGATGGTCGGGATGTTCATGGCACGGACCTTGTCCAGACACTCCTTGGGATTGGCATTGTAGCCCACTACATCCCCCAGGCAGGTGATATGCGTGCATTTCTGTTTCTCGATATCCTGCAATACGACTTGGAACGCCTCCCAATTGGCGTGGATGTCTGCAATAATCGCGTACTTCATCTTGTCCTGTCCCAGTCTAGCTTAATGCATGATCTCAAAACCACGAAATTCATTCTTTGCCTCGTGCCACAGGGTCTGTTCCTGCCGTATAAAACGCCCCACGTCGGAGTCGCGGACGGCCTGGAGAAAGGCTTCCAATTCCTCTCTCGCGCCTTCCGCCACCAATTCCACCCGTCCATCGGGCAGATTGCGCACCGTCCCGGTCACCTCGAAACTGGCCGTCAAGACCCTCACCGCGTAACGAAACCCGATCCCCTGAACATGCCCGGAATAAATATTCGTCACGCGCTCTCGTTTCATGGCCAATGCCAAGCCCGTAAATAAAGCCAAAACCGCCCCCGTTGTGCAACTGAATTATGCAAGAATCAAACGGCCAAAGGACGCTGGGAACGGTTTGCGTCCCGGCCCCCGTCAGTTCGCGTCCCCGGCAATCACCGGCAGTTCAATCAAGCTTGGGTATTGCGGCGTGTGCCAGATGCGCTGCGTGGCTTTGACGAAATCGCCGGGCTTGGCGAACATGATGTTCGTCACATAGCTTTGCGGGTTGCGGTCGTAAAGTGGGAACCAGCTCGATTGGATTTGCACCATGATGCGGTGCCCCGGCAGGAACATGTGGCTCGCATTGGGCAACCGCAGCCGGTAGGGCAGGACCTTCCCCGGTTTGATCGCCTGCGGCTGGGCCGGGTCCAGCCGGTAACGCCCCCGCAGGATGTCGGCCGAAAGCATCTGCTGATAGCCCCCCAATTTGGGATGGTCGGGAACTTCCTCCGGCCAGACGTCGATGATCTTCACCACCCAATCCGAGTCGCTTCCGCTGGTGGACGCATAAAACCGGGCTATCGGCTCGCCCGCAACACGCAGCGGCTCTTTGAGCGGTTCGGTCTCATAGACCAGAACGTCGGGACGGCAGGCGGCGAAACGTTGATCGTCAACGAGCCATTCACCCCAAGTCGGGTCCGAGGACATGGTGGGCCGTTGCCGGTATGGAACCGGCTTCGCCGGGTCGGAGACATACTCGTCGTATTCCATCTTGGGTGCGACTGGCGGCTCGAATCCGAGCCGGCCGCCGGGAAGGAAAAAAAGATTGCGCGCGTGCTCCGGGCATCCTTCGCCACAGGAACGCGGCCAGTTGTCGTAGCGATGCCATTGGTCCGCGCCCGTTTCGTACACGAGGGCGCGCGGCACGTCCGGCATGGGCGCGTCCTTCAGGTAATGGTCCAGGAAAGGCTGCATCACCGCGCGCCGGAACCACGTCGCCGTGTCGCCTTCGAATTGAATCTCGCCAATGCCGCGGCCTTCGCGCCGCCCCTGGCCGTGGTTCCAGGGGCCTAAAACCAGATGAACCATCCTGCCGTCTGGATCCTTGCCCGCGAGCGCCTTGTAAAGAGCGGGGCCGCCGTAAATGTCCTCCTGATCGAACAGCCCGGAGACGATCAGCATGGGCACCTGCAGCGGCTTTTTGGCCAGCAGCTTGTCCACCGCCTGGTCCTGCCAGAACGAATCATAAGCGGGATGCTCCGCGACGGCGCGCCAGAAGCCGACCTGTTCAAGCCCGCGCGACGCGGCCATTGCACCCGCGGAGCCGGCCCGCAGATACTCATCGTAATCATCGCGAAAGCCGGACCACCAATTCACCTCGCTCGACCTCGTCCCCTCCTGCCCATAAAAGTACGCCAACGTTCCGTCCTGCCGAAAAGCGCCGTTGTGGAACCAATCGTCTCCCATCCACCCATCCACCATCGGCGCGAAGGGCACCGCCACCTTCAGCGCCGGGTGCGGATGCACCGTGGACATGACGGTCGTGAAGCCTTCGTAGGAACCGCCGATTGTCCCGACGCGCCCGTTGGATTCAGGCACATGTTTCACCAGCCAGTCAATTGTGTCGTAAGCATCGGTGGCGTGATCCACCTCAGTCGGGTTGAGTGGACCCTTGAGCGGGCGGGTCATCACATAATCGCCTTCCGACCCGTATTTGCCGCGCACGTCCTGAAAAACAATGATGTAGCCGGCAGCCGCGGCGGTGTCGTCCATTTGCGGAACCGCCGCCGCCAGATGCGGACTGTTGAAGCGCAACACGCGGTCGGAAGCATTGTAGGGCGTGCGGGTGAGCAACATCGGCGCCTGATTTGCGCCCTTCGGCACCAGGATGAAAGTCCGCAGCTTCACGCCATCGCGCATCGGGATCATTTCCTTGCGTTTCACGTAGTCGAAGGCGTCGGTCCTGGGCGTGAGCGTCTTCGGCGTGTCGCTGGGCAGGCCGTCAGCACGCCCGGCGTTCGGGCCAAGCATGAGACAAGCCGATGTCAGCGCCGCCCAAATCGCCAGCCAGCGGCAGATCGCCAAATCAGTTTTGTGATTTTCGGATGTCATTCCGCCGAAGGTAACTTCAATGGCCGGAAAGGCAACCTGCCATTTCTGCCCCAGCCTTGGAACCGGCGAAGAGCCTACCCTGACGTTGCCGCCTATGGCAGGCGGCGCAATCGCTTGCGCGACGCTCCCGCCGGTTGGTGGATTGCTCATCCCAGCTAAAACTCCAAACATGCACTGGAAATTGTCAAAGCCGTTGCAATTTATGGTTGGTGGGTTATTGTGAGCGGGTTGTCGCATCTTGTTGAAACATGTAACTGACTTGCTTATGAATTGGCTTATATTTGCTTTGATGACTGTGCTTTCGTGGGGGCTTTATGGCATCTTCCTGCACAGCGGCCAGGTGGCCATGGCCGACAAATCTAACGCCCTGTTCAAATCGTTTCTGTTCGTGGGCCTGGCCTACTTTCTCACCGCCGTGCTCGCGCCGCTGGCCATCCTGATCTCTCGCAAGGCGGATTGGAATTTCCCCCCGGCTGGAATGGGACTGTCGCTCGTGGCCGGCATGGTCGGGGCCGTCGGGGCCTTTTGCGTGTTGCTGGCCTTTGGGGCCGGCGGCAAACCCGGCGTGGTGATGTCCATCGTCTTTGCGGGCGCGCCCATTGTCAACGCCCTCGTGGCCATGTACGAGAACCCTCCGGAAGGGGGTCTGGCGGCGATCAAATGGCCGTTTTATTTGGGCATTGTGCTGGCCGCGACCGGCGGCTGTCTGGTGACATTTTTCAAGCCGGCCCCGGCCCGCGCCAAGGCGCCCGCCCCCGCCGTCACGCAATCCGTCGTTGGCAAACCGGCGCCGCAAAGTTGATGGCGCGCGATTTTCCCAACCGCCAGGCCATCGAAGCCCGCCAACTCGCGCAACTGCGCCAATTGCTCGGGGCCATCCTGCCGCACAACGCCTTTTACCAACAAAAGTTTGCCCGGCTCGATCCCGCCGTGCCCAGTCTTGAGGATTTTTCGCGGCGTTTTCCGTTCACCACTAAGGAGGAACTGGCCGCGGATCATCGCGCCTCTCCCCCTTACGGCGGCAATCTGACTTATCCGCTGGAAAGTTACACGCGCTTTCACCAGACCAGCGGCACGTCCCGCGTTCCCTTGCGCTGGCTGGACACACCGGAGAGTTGGAGTTGGATGCTCGAGAACTGGAAGGAAGTGTATCGTGCGGCAGGAGTGGATGCGGGCGACCGGGTTTATTTTGCGTTTACCTTTGGTCCGTTCATCGGATTCTGGCTGGCCTATGAGGCCGCGCAGCAACTGCACTGTCTCTGCCTGCCGGGCGGAGGCTTGAGCAGCGCCGGGCGGCTGCGCGCCCTCTGTGAAAACAAGGCCACCGTTCTCTGCTGCACTCCTAGTTACGCCATCCGGCTGGCCGAGGTGGCGGCGGACGATAAAATCGATCTGAAAACCAGCGCCGTCCGCCGCATCATCGTGGCTGGCGAAGCGGGCGGAAGCATCCCGGCGGCCCGCCAGAGGCTGGAAGCATTGTGGCCGGGGGCGCGGGTTTTTGACCATCACGGCATGACCGAGACCGGCCCGGTGTCGCACGAGTGCCCGGCCCGGCCGGGAATGCTGCACATCATGGAATCGGCCTTCCTGGCGGAGGTCGTCGGCCCTGGCGGGGCGCCGGTGACGGCGGGGGAAACGGGAGAATTGGTATTGACAACTTTGGGCCGGACCGGATCCCCCGTGCTGCGCTATCGCACCGGCGACGCGGTGCGACCGGTCCATTTTGACGCCGAGCCTTGCGCCTGTGGGCGGCATGACCTGGGCTTGCAGGGCGGCATACTGGGCCGGACCGATGAAATGGTGATCGTGCGCGGTGTGAATGTTTATCCCACGGCGGTCGAGGAGATTGTGCGGGGCTTCGCCGAGGTGGCGGAATATCAGGTGCGCGTGGATCAATCGGCCAGCCTGACGGAGTTGCTCTTGCGCATCGAGCCTCACTCGGAGTGCGCCGATCCCGCGGCGCTGGCCGGGCGCGTGCAAGCCGCGTTGCAGGCCGCCTTCCACCTGCGCGTGCCGGTGGCGCTGGCCTCCGCCGGTAGTCTGCCTCGATTTGAAATGAAGGCCAAACGGTGGATCTGCGGGGATTGAATCCGGAGCGAAAGCGGCGCGGCGCTCTATTTCACGACGGCCCCGTTGATTGGCGCGCCGACCGCCGCGCGCTCCCGTGCGGTTGAAGGTTGCGGCTCCTCTTCGAACAATCTGCGTATGGCCGGATGTGTGAGCACCCGGTACTGCCACAACGTCACCAGCAGCGCCATGGCAAGGGGGATGGACAGCCAGTTCGGCGGGATGGTGGAGAGCCGATGGCTGAAATACAGCGCCGAGGCAGAAGCGGATTGATCGCAAAGACAAAAAAACAGCGCGATGGACAAAGTAATGATGCCGTACCAGATGAACATCAACGCGCACATGCGCCAGATCCGTGAATATCGCCGCAACCCGGCAAAAATCCCGATGCCTAAAATCCCGAAATTGAAGTGGAAGTAGCCTTTGACGGCGTGGCTGATCATCAGAACAAGCGCCATCAATCCGACAAATAAAAACAGGTAAGAAACCACCGACAAAGCGTCTCTGGCCCGCTGTTGATATCTCATAAGATTTGGCGTTGAACCATCACTTCTGGTATTGTGGACCGCTGTCCCGGACGACGCAAGCCAATTCTTCCGCAATCTTTCGTGTGCGTGTTAAGAACAGCCTCACGGCAAAAACTTGTGCTTGCCAGCCAGGCTTTTTTGTGAAAGTTTTACTCAGCCGTCGTGAGTGGCGGATTAGAATATATTATGGCACATGTCAAATTGCACATTCCGGGTCCGGTCGAAGTCAGCGCCAAAACGTTTCAGGCATTTTGCACGCCGATGATCGGACATCGCGGCCAGGGTTTCAAAGACCTTTACGCCCAGATTCAACCGCAACTGCAACGGTTGCTCTACACCAAACAATTGGTTTATCTCAGCACCTCCTCCGCCTGGGGCGTCATGGAGGGGGCCGTTCGCAATCTGGTGCAGAAGCGCGTGCTGAATTGCATGTGTGGCGCCTTTTCCGACAAATGGTTCGATGTCTCCAAACGCTGCGCCAAGGAGGCCGAGGCACTGCAGGTGCCCTGGGGTTCCCCCATCCGCGCCGAACAGGTGGACGCCAAACTGGCCACCGGCCGCTTCGATGCGCTCACGTTTATCCATAACGAAACCTCCACCGGCGTGATGAGCCCGATCCATGAAATCGCCGCGCTCAAGAAAAAATATCCGGATGTCATGTTCATCGTCGATGCGGTCAGTTCGATGAGCGCGGCCAAACTGGAGTTTGACGCGTTGGGCATTGACGTTCTGCTGGCCGGCTCGCAAAAGGCCTTTGCCCTGCCGCCGGGCTTGGCCGTGTTCGTTTGTTCGCCGGCGGCCCTGGCCAGGGCCGCGACCGCGAAGGACCGCGGCTATTACTTTGATTTCGTGGAATTCCAAAAGAACGCCGAACAAAGCATGACGCCGAGCACGCCGAGCATCGGCCATGTATTCGCGCTGGCCTCAAAGCTTCAGGACATTTTTGCCGAGGGCCTGGAAGCGCGCTTCGCACGGCACCAGCAACTGGCCGAAGCGACGCGCGCCTGGGCCTCCCGGCATGGCTTCACGCTTTTTCCCGAGAAAGGCTTTGAATCGGTGACGCTGACCTGTGTCAACAATGGCGCCAAACCCGGTGGACGCACGGTGGACGTGCCCAAGTTGCAGAAACTGGTCAAGGACCAGGGTTTCCTGATTGACGGCGGCTACGGAAAAATCAAAGGGACAACCTTCCGCATTTCCAACATGGGCGATGAAACCCTGGCAACGATGAACCAACTCTACGCCGCCTTGGACAAGGCGATGGCGCAGTTGACCTGATTGTGAGCTTTGCAGCGCAGAGAATCGGGATGAAGCTGGTGTTCCTCCTGGCAATCTGCGCCGGGTTGGATGGCATGGCGCAAAGCAGGCCCCCGGGGGCCGCTGCGTTGGGCTACACCTTGTGCCTCATCAATGAGAGGCCGACCGCGTCTGATATTGCCCCTGGCAACAACGGCGACTACAAGTGGTTCAGCGGACAATGGTGGCAGTCGCCAGAGCCGTCGCTTACCAACTATTCCACTGTCAGCAATATTCTCGAGCTGAGTCTGGGTGGTGACCTCGTCAGCACGCCGCTCGATTTCTCGACCGGTGTGTTGCCGTTGCTGGCTGGCTCCAGTGGTTTCTACGCGGAATTCGACGTGCAACTTTCCGACAATGATCCAGACCACTGGCCTGCCGTCTGGTTGATGCCGGCGGAGCACAACGCCCAACAGCAGGACCATTATCCCGGCGATCCCGCCGGCTACGAACGCTGGATGGAACTCGATGTGGATGAAGGCGGGTGGGGACCGGGCCTGCTGGGAACCGTCCATAGCTGGACGGGAATCTGGCCGGACTATTCGAGCATCTGGAATCCAAACAACGAATCCACCAATGCCTTGGATCGCACTCAGAAACATACCTTTGGCGGGAGTTACGATCCGGTCCACCAGACGACGGCTTGGTGGCTCGATGGCGTCTATCAAATGAGCGCAGGCGCGCCCGATGTTCCGGCAGTTGCGGTGCAGCAGCATTTCTACCTGATTCTGACCGCCGACACACATGGGGAGAACAAGCCCTACACCATGGCCGTGAGCGGCGTAAGGGCTTACGTTCCCCTGGACGCCCTCAGCCTCCAACTTATCACGCCCGTGCTCCGCAACACGGCTGTGACCGCGCAATCATTCACCCTGACGTGGAACGCGCTTTCCGGGCAGAAATATCAGGTCCAGTGCTCCACCAATTTGTGGGCAACGAACTGGAATAATCTGGGGAATCCCATCACCGCCACCAACTGGAGCGTCTCTGTTTCAGAGGCCGTCACCAACACGCAGCGCTTCTTCCGCGTCAGCCTGCAACTTTGAGGGGCCGGGGCCTTGCGGCCTCACGGCGCGACCGCCAGGCGCTCTTCCTTCCCGTCCTCACTCACCAGGATGCCGTGGTCTTTGTACACTTTGAGCATGAAATGCGTTGCGGTGGAAATCACTCCCTGGATGGTGGCCAGCTTTTCGGAGACGAATCGCGCCACCTCCCGCAGATCGGCCCCCTCCACCACCACCAGCAGATCATAACCGCCGGACATTAGGTAACACGAGCGCACCTCGGCATATTTGGCGATGCGTTCCGCCAGCCGGTCGAAGCCGCCGCCGCGTTCCGGCGTAATCTTCACTTCGATGACGGCACGGACGATGTCCAGGCCCATTTTTTCCTCATTCAAAATCGCGCGATACCCCAGGATGACGCGGCTGGCCTCGTGTTGTTTGATTTTGGCGGCCACCTCGGCTTCGGAGAGATTCAGCATTTTGGCCAGGTTCCCCACCGTGGCTGTCGCGTTTTCCTGCAATAGTTTCAATAACGGATCCATCCAGGACTCATACCAGTTCCGCGCCGGGAGAGAAAGACGAAATTCTAAATCGTGGCCCTTGCGGCGCTCTCAACCCGCGGAAAGAGAAGACGGATGGCTAATCCCGCCAGGGCAAAAACCGCAAACGCTATGATGCTGCCCACCGGCCCCGCGTGCCCGCCTGTCAACCAAGCGGGGCCATGCAGGGAAACGTCCAATAAATGTACCTGTGCCGGCAATTCGGCGATCGGCGCTGAGTAGAGGAACGTAATGCTCCAATCGAAAAGTGCATGAGCGCCGATGAAAAACCACAGGCTGCCCGTCCGATGCAGGGAATACACCGCCAGCATCCCAAAGCAGGCGGCGGCCAGCGCGCTGACCCATGCTCCTCCGTAATTCGGCAAATGAATGGCTCCAAATGCCAGGGAAAGCAGGACGCCCGCGCGCCATTTTCCGATGCCCCTTCCCAGTGTCGCTTGCATGTAACCCCGAAAGGCAAACTCCTCGAAGAAACCAACCAGCACGAAACCAATTCCATACAAAAAGGCGTTCGACAGCACAGTCAGTCCGCCGATGGCAAAGCGGCTCACCGAAAACCCGCCAAACAGTGCTATAAGCCCGATCAACGCTGACGCCATCCAGAAACCAAAAGCCATTCCCTGCACATAGAGCGCGGGTCCTCGGTCTGTTGCCCGCAGACCCAGGCTCCCGAAGGACCGATGCTCGATCCTGCAGGTCGCTGCCACTGCGACCAGCAATATCAGCAGTTCGAGGCCCGTAAACGCAATATTGTCGAGCGGCGCAATCACACCATGAGGCTGCCGGGCCGACCAGTCGCGCAAAACCGGAATGGTCGCAAAACCATACTGCGCACCCAGGGTGAGCGCCGCATCGATGGTCAGGAATATTGCCAGCGACCATCCAGGGCGGAGTCCCCGTCCCGACATGAAAATCCTCCTCATAAGTGGTCTGTCGGTGGCGGCAGGCAATGCCCGCCGGTTCATGATGCTCGTTTCCATCTCATTCGTCCTTTCGAGCTTTACTTAGGAAACGGCGTTGAAAAGTTGCGCAATATATTGACATATATACGGCCCGGAATCAGGAATTGAACAGCACGGCTGAAGTGCTATTATGTAACCGAAGGGAAAAAACTTATGAGCTTGTTAGACGCGTACCGGCAACAATTGGAAGCACAAATTCAAGAACACAAAGCCCAAATGAATTTGCTCAAGGCGCGGGCCAGACGGGTCGCCGCCCAAGGCAGGATCGCGGGCTATGCGGAACTGGCCGAGGCGGACAAACACCTCGAGCATGTCAAGGCGAAATTCAACGAGTTGAAGGGCGCGGGCGGCGGCGCTCTGCAGGAAATCAAGACGGGCATGAAGAAGGCCCTCGCTGATTTGACAGCCTCGACGAAGCGGGCCGCGCAGCACTTCAACACCCCGGCGCAGCCCGCCTCAGCCAAATCCCGAACGCGGACCAAGCCGGCTGGGACGGCAAAAACCAAGGGGCGATAATTAGAGTGTTTTTGCTTCGTTTTAGACGAATTGGGCGGGCGATGCAGCATGCGCAGCGCTTTCGCACGATCATCGCCGTCTTTCTCAAATTCGGCTACGAAGACCTGGCGCAACGCCTGCCGCTGCCCAGCGCGCTGCGGCTCCCCTTTCGCAAAATACGCCAGACCCAGGAGGAGCTTTCCCTGGCCTCGGCCCCCGAACGGTTGCGTCGCGCTTTTGAGGAGCTGGGGCCGGCCTTTGTCAAGTTGGGCCAGCTTCTCTCCACGCGCACGCTCCTGTTGCCGCCGCCGTTTATCGAGGAGCTGTCCAAACTGCTCGACCAGGTTCCACCCATCCCCTTTGACCAGGTCTTGGCGGTGTTGAACGCCGAACTGGGCGGCCCGCCCGCCAATTATTTCGCCGCCATCGAAGAGGAGCCGGTCGGCTCGGCTTCCATGGCGCAGGTGCATCGCGCCGTCCGCCTCGACGGGGGAAAGTGCGTCATCAAAGTGCAGCGGCCCGGCATAGAGAACATCGTGCGGGTCGATCTGGAAATCATGGAGCAACTGGCTGCGTTGCTGGAAAATCACGTCGAGGGCTGGAAGGTCCATCAGCCCACGGCCGTTGTGGCCGAATTTGCCAGGCAAATGGAGCAGGAACTGGATCTGACAGCGGAAGCGGCGCACATCGAGCGGTTCGCCCATCAATTTGTCGGCGAGCCCGCCATCCGGATCCCAAGGGTTTTTCCCGAGACCAGCACGCGGCGCGTGCTGACCATGGAAGACATCGAAGGGATCAAGGCCTCCCGGCTTGATTTGCTGGCGGCGGCGGCGCTGGACCGGCAGGTCATTGCCACGAACATCACCGACCTGATGATGAAACAAATCTTCGTGCATGGCTTTTTCCATGCCGATCCGCATCCGGGGAACATCCAGATTTTGCCGGGGAACGTGATTTGCTTTTTGGATTTCGGCATGATGGGTTTCCTGGACCTGAAGACCCGCGAGGTTTTCGCCCAATTTGTCATCGGCATCGCGCAGCGGGATGAAGCCGCTACCGCCGCTGCGCTGCTCAAGCTGGCCCGCGCGGAACTGGACCCCTTCCGACCGGGTTTCGAGGCCGACGTGGCGGAATTCATGCACCAGCATTTTTACCGGCCGATTGGGGAAATGGTTTTCGGAAAACTTGTGCAGAACTTGTTTCACCTGACGCGCAAGCATGATCTGACCTTGCCGGCGGATTTATCGATTGTCCTCAAGTCCTTGAGCTTGATGGAGTCCCTGGTGTGCCAACTCGATCCGGGCCATGACATTCTGGGCCAGGCGAAACCGTTCATGCAGCGGGTGCGTTTGAGGCAGTTGGGGCCGCGCCGGTTCCTGCGCGACTGGCGCGAATTCGGCGGCGAGGCGGCGGCATTTGTGCGCGAAATGCCGCTGGAGATCCGCCGCATCATGGCGCTGGTCAAGGAAGGCCGCACCCGCCTGATGGTGCATCACCATGGTCTGGAACCGCTGATCAACACCCTGGAGCGCATCGTCAACCGGCTGGCTTTCGCCCTCGTCCTGTCGTCTCTCATCATTGCCTCTTCGGTCATTGTGCATGCCAAAGTCCCGCCCATGTGGCATGGCATGTCTGTGCCGGGGGTGCTCGGCTACATGGTGGCGGGCCTGATGGGCTTCTGGCTGCTCATCGCCATGGTGCGCCACGGCAAAATGTGAATACTACAAACACAATACTCACAACCAACCTGCCGCCAAAAATTACGTTTTTGGACCCGCATGATCTTGCAGACCCGGGCACATGGTTGGGTGCCGCCCTCCTTGCCGTCGTATTCATCATTGCGGCCACGTTGATTGGCCGCGCGGTGCGGATGGCCATTCATCGCTATCTGGACAAAACGGCTCGCGCGGGTGTGGACCCCACCGGCATCCGCTTTTTGGGCCAGTTGGCCAGCGTGGCCGTTTATGTGTTTGCCTTCATGATTTACTCCCACGTTGTCCCGGCTTTGCAACACTTGGGCACCGCCTGGTTGACCAGCATGGGACTGATTTCGGTAGTGGTGGGGCTTGCCGCGCAAAGCACTCTGGGCAATTTGATCTCCGGCGTTTCTCTCGTGCTCTATCGCCCTTTCAAACTCGGAGATCAACTGGAAATCAATGGCCCCAAAGGACTGGAAATTGGCACGGTGGAGAGCATTAATCTCGGCACCACCGTGTTGCGGACGGCGGATGACCGCCGGTTGGTCATTCCCAACAACACCATGGCCAGCCAGATCATCATCAATCTTTCCGCCACCCGAAAGGGGGCCGCCTGTTCTTTGAATATTACCATCGCCCCCACCGCCGACCCCGCCCCGGCCCGAAAAATCTTGATCGATTTGGCCAAAGCGCACCCCAAGACCATTGCGGTTGATGGCTGCGCCGTCACGGCCGTGTCCGGGATCGGCACGACGCTGACGCTGAACGTCTGGTGCGCTGATCCAGATACAGCAATCCAGTTGAAATCCGATCTTCTGGAATCAGCCAGAAAGCAGTTTGACGCCGCCGGAATAAAAATCGCCCGATGGTCGGGACTGAGGACAACGCCATGAAAACCTTGCTTTTGGTGGGAACGAAAAAGGGCCTGTTTCTGTTTGACAGCGCCGATCGCCGGCGCTGGAAGATGCAAGGCCCCTTCCACGCGGGGCGCGAAATCAACCACGCCGTCCACGACCGGCGCAACGGCTGCATCTTCGCGACGGTCAACGATTCCTGGTTCGGTTGCGAAGTGGTTTCGTCGCCCGATTTGGGCAAAAGCTGGACTGCCGCGACACAAAATCCACAATTCCCGGGCGACTCCGGGCTGAAGCTCGACCGCATCTGGCACATTGAACCAGGCCGGGCCAATGAGCCGGATGTTCTTTTCGCCGGCGTTGCCCCAGCCGCCCTCTTCCGCAGCGACGACCGGGGCCGGACCTGGTCCGAAGTGACCAGCCTGACACAACATCCGACGCGACCCCACTGGCATCCCGGCGCAGGCGGGATGTGTTTGCATTCCATTGTGATTGACCATGCGCAACCGGGGCAAATGTTTGTCGGCATATCGGCGGTGGGCGTCTTTCGCACCACCGACAATGGCGTGACCTGGCAGACGGCCAACCGCGGCACGCGCGCCGAGTTCCTTCCCGACAAACGGCCCGAATACGGCCAGTGCGTGCATAAGCTCTTGCTGGCCCCAGGCCGGCCGCCGCTGCTCTACCAACAAAACCATTGCGGCGTCTATCGCAGCGCGGACGCGGGCCGGAGTTGGGACGAAATCTCCGCTGGTCTTCCCTCCGATTTCGGTTTTCCCCTGGCCCTGCATCCGCGCGACTCGAAAACGATTTATGTCATTCCGCTCAAGGGCGCGGAATTCCGCTGTCCTTCGGAAAACAAACTGCGCGTCTTTCGCAGCCGCGACACCGGCAACACATGGGAAGCCTTGAGCAAAGGATTGCCCCAGGAAAACGTTTTCGCCGGCATCTATCGCGAAGGCATGGCCGCCGACGCGCAGGATCCGGCCGGAATCTACTTTGGCACCAACACCGGAAAGGCTTTCGTCTCCCGCGACGAAGGAGATACCTGGAAGTTGCTGGCCGACAATCTCCCGCCCATCTATTCGATTGCGACGTCAATGATAGAATAATCCCAAGCGGCTTGAAAGATCGTTTATGTCGGCGTCCCGGCTTCGCGCAACTCCTCCACGGCGCGCCAATCCGGACATCAAGCAGTTGATCTGGCCTGAAGAAGATCCGTTGACCCCCGACGAAAAAAACGATGTGTGGAACAGATATTGGGAATCGCGTATAAGGACGAAAGTGACCGCCCAGGCAATGACGCTCCAGGCGCAACGGTCGAAGCACCCGACGAGCCCGGGGAAGAGGATGCAAATGAGGCGAAAAATGGGCGAAAAAATCGCACCAAATCGCACCTAATCCGACCTAATCGCACCATTTTGAAACATTTTTTTATTGTGGATATCAACAGGTTGAGTTCATGCGGATGCTCCCGCAGTCAGTCCATGTCGGTTTCTGTCCACTCGCCCGCCAAAGCGGCATTGGCGAAGGCGGATCCGTGGTCAAAATTGCCCAAAATCACGCTGGAAATGGGGCGTTTTCACGGTATCTTGACGCCAAGTTGTTGCGCATGACTGTTCCTCACATCCCGGCATTGCGGCGGGGCCGCCCTTACGAAAGCCTCGATAAAACCACCCTCGTTGACTATCGCAACGGGACGGCGCTGGCCACGGTCAGCCAGGTCAACGCCGGCATCGTGCGCAAGGACCTAGCCGGCATCGCCCAGGCCCGTGCCGCGTTGAAGAAATTGACCACCGCGGAATTGCTCGAAATTTGCGCCAGGGCGGGCAAGCTCTTTCTGGAAGGCACCTTGCCTATCGGCGATACTGGGCCGGGGCAATCGCCCGCGCAATACATCGAGACGCTCTCGGCCACCAGCGGTCTGCCACACGTCATGGTGCGGCGCAACATGGCAAAAATCCACGATGCCCTGACGCAAATGAAAACCATTTTGGATGGTCTGACGCGCAAGCTCGATCTTTCCATCCTGGACACGGGATTTGGCGGGCGGTTGAGCTTTTATCCGGCGGTCAACAGCCTGGGCCTGGTCATGCCCAGCAATTCCCCGGCGGTCAATTCGCTCTGGCTGGCGGCCATTCCGCTGAAAATCCCCGTCGTCATCAAACCTGGCCGCGAAGAACCGTGGACGCCGTATCGCTTGATCCAGGCTTTCATCGCGGCGGGTTGCCCGGCGGAGGCGTTTGGCTTTTATCCGACTGATCACGAAGGGGCGGCGGAGATTCTGCGCTCCTGCGGCCGCTCGCTGCTCTTTGGCGACAAGAACACGACGGCCCCTTACGCCAACAATCCCGCCATTCAAATTCACGGGCCGGGCTACAGCAAAATCTTGGTCGGCGGGGACGAAATCGAGCGTTGGCCGGAATTTATCGATCTTATGGTCTCCGCCATTTCGGACAATGGCGGCCGCAGTTGCATCAACGCCTCGGCCATTGTCGTGCCCAAATACGCCGAAAAAATTGCCGACGCCCTCGCCCGGAAGCTGGGGCCGGTTGTTCCGCTGCCGACGGCGGATGAAAACGCTCGCCTGGCCGGGTTTGCCAATCCGCAAATGGCCGCGTTCATTGATTCCAGTATCGAGGAAGGCCTGCGCACCGCCGGTGCCCGTGATGTCACCGTCGCTTATCGCCAGGGGCCGCGCCGGGTGCAATTTGAAGGAGGCGAATATGTGCGGTCGACCATCATCTTGTGCGAATCGTTCGCGCATCCGCTGGCCAATCGCGAGTTCCTGTGTCCCTACGCCAGCGTCGTGACGCTGCCGCAAGCAGAGATGCTGGCGCAGATCGGGCCGTCGCTGGCCGTGACCGCGCTGACGCGGGACAAATCGTTTATCAGTCAGTTGCTCGAGTCGCCCCACATCGAGCGCCTCAACATCGGCCCCATTTCCACCACGCACGTTTCCTGGGACCAGCCGCACGAGGGAAACCTCTTTGAATTCCTCTACAAACGGCGCGCCATCGAGATTTCCAAATGAGCCAAACCCCGACAGCAACGACCAGCCCCCGCACCGCCGCCTCTGCATTCGCGGCCTTTGATCATCAACCCCGCACCCGCCTGGTTTTCGGCCTCGATGCCGTGGAGCGCGTCGGGCAATTGGCGGCTGAAATCGGGATAAAAATGCCGCTGCTGGTCACCGACCCCGGCGTGGTCGCCGCCGGCCACATGGAGCGTGTCCGCCAATCCCTGCGCGAGGCCGGAATCGAACCTGTCCTGTTCGACAAAGTGCGGGAGAATCCCACCACCCGCGACGTGCAGGATTGCCTGCAAGCGGCCCGGAGGCCGGCCATCGACGGCCTGATCGGGCTGGGGGGAGGCAGCAGCATGGACACGGCCAAAGGCTGTAATTTTTTATTGACAAATGGCGGCCGAATGCAGGATTACCGGGGCCTGGGCAGGGCGACGCGGCCCATGCTGCCCTTGATCGCCATTCCGACGACCGCCGGCACGGGCAGCGAGTGCCAGTCCTTTGCCTTGATCGCCGATGAGACCACTCATCAGAAAATGGCCTGCGGCGACCCGAAGGCCGCGGCCCGCGTGGCCATCCTGGACGCAAAGCTGACGGTTTCGCAGCCGGCGCGCGTCACCGCCTGCACGGGGGTGGATGCGTTGTCACACGCCTTGGAAACAGCGGTCACCACAAAGCGCAATGCCCTCTCGCTCGCCTATTCGCAGGAGGCATTTCAACTTTGTTTGAGTTCCCTGCCTGGGGTGCTGCGGGATGGCGGCCAGTTGGAGTCGCGGGCTGGAATGCTGCTGGGCGCGGCCTTGGCGGGGTTGGCCATTGAAAACAGCATGCTGGGCGCGGCCCATGCCGCCGCCAATCCGCTGACTGCTCGTTTTCAGATCGTCCACGGCCACGCGGTCGGCGTCATGCTGCCGTGGGTGGTTCGTTTTAACGCGGAGAATGCCGAAACGGCGCGCCTCTACGAGGCCTTGCAGGCCGGCGGGATTGACAGGCTTGTGTCGCGACTGGACTGGCTGTTGAATTTGGCCGGAATCCCCCGCTCCCTTGCGGAATGCTCCGTGAAACCCTCTGCCATTCCCAGCCTCGCCGCCGAGGCGGCCCAGCAATGGACCGCCACCTTCAACCCGCGCCCGCTGGCCGAGGCGGACTTTGCCCGGCTCTATGAGGCCGCCTTTCAAACCCGGAGCGACGGCGTTCCGTGAGCGCTTTATTTGACCTTAAACTTGTACGATGAGGACATCAGGCTGTCCGCCTTCGGCTTGCCAAAGGCATAGTCCCTGAAGTCAAACTTGTAATGGAAATCGACGACATTCTGGTCGGGCGGAACGGGGATGAACGCTTCCCAGCGGTCCCGCACCAGCGGCACCGGCCGCATGGGGTAAGTTTTAAGATCGACGACCACCAGCGGTTTGAACGAGTCCGGCTGGATGACCCGCCGGTTGCTCCTCCACATCGCCTCCACCCGGTAGAAGTTCGAGGCGTCCCGCGGATACTCTGTCGGGGTGAGATTGGTGATGGAACTGCATCCGGCCAAAAGCGCCGGCAACAGTGACAGAAGGCAAAGTTTGTTTATTTTTGACATATGCGTAAACGTTATCACGCGGCGCCCTCACGGGAATCCGCAACAGGGCCGATGTTGGATGCGTTTGCCGCCGAATTCAAGAGGTTAAAATCGGCAGAGGTTAAAATCGGCCCTTGCGCAATCACGGTTTATTCTTACTATGGCCGTTGCATTTGACCACCCGCGGAGGTGCTCAGGGTGCATGATTTTGAAACTCGGATTTTAGTATGATTGGCACAATACGTCGGCATCAGAAGTGGCTTTGGATGGTAATCATCGTGGCGACCATCCTTTCCTTCCTCCTTTATTTCACCCCCAACAGCAGAACCAGCCTCCTGGATCGGACCCCGACCGCCGCCGACCTCGGCTCAGTCTTTGGCGAGCCGATCACGCCGGAACAACTCCACGCCGCCGAACAGGAAGGGCGCATCTATTTCCGCCGCAATTACGGCGAATGGCCGCAAACGGAAGAGCGCATGAAGGACGTGCGGGTCTTCGCCCAACAACGGCTCCTGCTCAATGCCGAGTTGGACCGCTTTCACATCGCCGCCACTCCCGAGGCGGCCGCCCGCTATACCAAGCTGTTTTTTGGCATCAATCCCAATGACAACGTTCCTGCTGAAAAAATCCTGGATGAATTGGTCAAATTGGCCCGCGAAGGCAACGTGACGCTCGATGACTTCGACCGGTTTGCCCGTCACCAGGCCGGACAAGATTATCTCGTGGCGCTGGTGGGCATGAACGGACAGCTCATTACCCCGCAAGAAGCTGAGGTGTTTTATCGCCGGGAAAACGCGCCGATGGAGACGGAGCTGGCTTCCTTCTCCGCCACCAATTATTACGCCTCGATCACTCCCACCGAAAAGGACATCGAGGATTTTTACACCAAGAGACAGGCGGACTACCGCGCGCCGGATCGCATCCAGGTCAACTATATTGAATTCAAAGTCAGCAACTACCTGGCCAGGGTGGAAAAACAACTGGGCACCAACCTGAGCGAGCATGTCGATGAGGCGTATTTGCAGGCAGGCCCGACCGCGTTCAAGGACGAGGCTGGCGTTCAACTCAGCGTCGAGGCCGCCAAGGCCAAAATCAGGAAACAAATGCTCGACTACGCCGCCCTGGCCGAGGCCTCCAAGGAGGCCAGCAGCTTCCTGAATGCGCTTTCCCAGGGTCACGACGATGATCATCCTTATACGCCCGGCGATCTGGCGGTCCTGGCCAAAGCCAGGCATCTGGGGGTCCAGACCTCCGAACCGTTCGACCTGAAAACCGGCCCGAAAGTTTTGACCATCCCGCCAAAGAATCTCCGCGTCCTGTTCTCACTGCGCGATGACGACCCCGATGACAAGGAACGCTCCATGCTTTACGCCCCTTCCCCTTTGCCGGGCGAGGGAGTGATCTATGTTGCGGGCTTACAAAAGCGCATCCCCAGTCAGGTCCAGCCCCTTTCCGCGGTGCATGACAAAGTGGTCGCGGATTACCGCCAAAGCAAGGCGCTCGATATGGCCAAAGCGGCGGGCGGCCGGTTCGAGTCGGCTTTGAGCGCCGGCTTGTCCCAGGGCAAAACCTTCGACACCATGTGTGCAGCCCAGTTTGTCCGGCCACGGCATTTGACCGCCTTTTCCCTGACAACCGCTTCAATTCCTGAGGTACCGGACAAATCCGAATTCGAGCAACTGCAGGATGTCGCCGGAAAGATGCACCCGGGCCAGTGTTCCCCTTTCATCCCGACGGCCAACGGCGGATTTCTTCTTTTCTTAAAGGCGCAGTTGCCCGTGGATCAAGCCTCCATGCAGCGCGACCTGCCGGCCTTTGTGGCGAGAATGCGCGAGCGGCTGGAGATCGCGGCTTTTAACGCGTGGTTCAGCAGGCAATATCAGTTGCACTTTGTCGCGCCTCCCGGCGAAGTCTCCGCCTCGGGGGGCTGACGCGTGCCCGACGCCGTCAAGTTGTCGTCGCCCGCCACGGGCGAGTTCTGGGAAGTCCCCGTCCTTTTTGAAGACGGCCATTTGCTGGTCTTGAACAAGCCCGGCCGGCTCTTCGTTTCGCCGGATCGCTCCGATCCCAAGCGCCCCAGCCTCATGCAACTGCTCCACCGCGACATCGAACGCGGCGCCCCCTGGGCCGCCAAACGCGGCCTCGGTTACTTGATCAATGCGCATCGCCTCGATTTCGAGACCAGCGGCGTTTTTCTTCTGGCCAGGAACAAGTCTGCGCTGGTTGCCTTGGCGAACCAATTTGCCGCCGAGCCGCCTTGCAGGGTTTATGCCGCCCTCGTGCGCGGATCGTCCGGCGAAGACAAGTTTGCCATCGACGCCAAACTGGGGCCGCATCCGTTGCAAATGGGCGTGGTTCGGGTCGATCCAAAAGACGGCAAACGCTCCCGCACCGAATTTGCTGTCCGCGAACGATTCGACGGCTGCCTGCTGCTCGAATGCCGGCCCTGGCCCGATCGTCCCGCTCAAATCCGCGCCCATCTCAAGCATCTTCGCCTTCCGCTCATCGGCGATGATCTTTACGGCGGGCGCCCACTGCTTCTCTCCGCGTTGAAATCCGGTTATCATTTGAAACCGGGCCAAGTCGAGCGTCCGCTCATGGCCCGCCCAGCCTTGCACCTTGAGCAAGTGGCCATCGAGCACCCAGCGACCGGCGCAAAAATGACGCTGGCGGCGCCCTGGGCGAAGGATCTGACAGTGTCAATAAAGTATTTGCGGCGTTACGCGGCCACCTCCGCGCCCCCTCCCCCATGATAGCGCGCCTGCATTCCGATATTGCGCCGCCGCCTCGTGGGAGCATATCGTTGCCCGCATGCTGAGATTTCTCATGCAACGACAAATAACTTCGAGCCCGTCTCGAATTTAATCCCACTGATTCAATGAAAACAAATTCACGTATTCACATCCTTCTTGTCTGCCTGCTCGCTCTGGCCCTTCGCCTCACGGCGTCCGCCGCCGTGACCAATCACACCGAATGGATCGACGGCTACCGGGACACGCCGATGGAGCCGGACGGCAAATGGCACGTGCATGATCCGGATCGTCCGCAACCGCCGGTGATCACCCCGGGCGATGCGTTCAGCCAGAACGCCCAGGCGCCCTCGGACGCGGAGGTGCTTTTTGACGGGAAAGATTTGTCGAAGTGGAAAGCCGCCAGCGGAGGGGAAGCGAAGTGGCATATTCGGGACGGCGCCGTGGAAACCCAGCGCGGCGGCGGCATCCGCACCCGCGGGAAATGGGCGGATTTCCAGTTGCACGTCGAGTTCTCCGAACCGAATCCGCCGCACGGCGTCAGCCAGGGCCGGGGCAACAGCGGCATCCTCATCAACAACATGTATGAAGTCCAGGTGCTCGACTCTTACAAAGCCAAGACTTACGCTGACGGGCAATGCGCCGCCATTTATGGCCAGTCGCCGCCTTTGGTCAACGCCAGCAAGCCGCCCGGCGAATGGCAGACCTACGACATCATTTTTGAATCACCGCGTTGGAATGAAAAGGGCGAGTTGATCAAGAAAGCTATCATCACCGTGCTGCACAACGGCGTGGTGGTGCAGAATCATTACGAGTTGATCGGCATGACCGACGGCATTAATGCGGAGGTGCCGTGGAAATCCCTTT
>JBKQUS010000133.1:0-68207 GCA_052325505.1 Limisphaerales bacterium | reverse complement strand
ACTTTGGCCTTGAAGGCCGCACTGTGTCTTTTCCGTTTTGCTTTCATAAGTCTGCTCTTTCTTATCTACAGCAGACCGGCAAAAGTCGAACTTAACCAGTGGTCTAAAAATAGGGGTCCAGCTCAGTGGGTTGGGCGGTCAGAGCAAAATGGGGGGCTGGAAAAAGGACTTGCAAATCTGTGCAGAAGGGTCAAAGTCAAGAAAAGGCTTACGCTGGTTGTGGGCAAGCAATCAAATGGAAAATTCCAGTTATAAAGCTTGACATGAGAAAGCAATGCAGGGAAACTCTACGCCGTCTGATTTGGCAACGACGCGGTTTGCAGCCCGGTGACCTTCGTGACGGTGTGTGTATTGTCGCATTGGCTCTCCTCCTCGCCGGCTGCGCTTCCGAGAATTACAGCCAAACGAAGCTTGACCCCGCAAAAGTTGGGCGCGTAGCAGTGCTTCCGTTTATTGACGCGCGCACTAATTCAGGTCATCAAAGCCACCATCCTTTATCCTAATTTGCAGCAGAGGTTATACGCCAGTACGAGCAGTTGCAGCCGCACCTGGTTGTCCACAAAGTCCTGGCAGGAGCTACAGCTATTTGGCTACATCCTTTCGTTTCGGAAAGCCGTCACCGATGTCGAGTGCGAGCATGGATTTGTTTTCGGAGCGACCGTAGCTGCTTCCTTCCCAAATCAACTGGCCGGTTTCGGTGTTAAACAGGAAAAAGGACATTTCGTACTGTCTCGGGTAATTCGGTGGATTGTTGATGTCGTCTACCACAGGAATTAGCACGTATTTAGCGGCTGTGCCTGCGAGAGACTGACCAAATGCGGTGGTTGCGAGAGCAACTTCGGAACCGGTCACGCTCGGATTCTTACCAAAAGTTTCGACGGGAAGTGCTTTGTAGCCTTTGTCATTCAGTATTCTGATAACATGTTCCCGGAGTTTGGGCATGATCCTGATTTATGAACTGTCACATTCACGAGATTCAAATTGTTCTTCGTTTGAAAATGGATGTTGGCAATCTGCGTGTCACTGGTGTTTGCAGAAATGAAATTACCTTTCGCGTCATTTTGAAATTCGCTGTGTTGTCCAGGCGTAACGTGGAGATCGATTCGCCCCAGGCTGTCGGTCATGAATTCAAATCGGGTTCCGTTGAACGAACTGCCGCCCTCGACCACGGTCTGGCCCGACGTCTGATCGACGGAAATCGCAACCGTGCCGCCGGCTAAAAATCCATCTGTCCCTTCGAGAATCGGCGATGATTGCTGAACAAGAACCGAGACGGCAGTTAATAGGTCAACAGTGGTCGATTTTGTTGGGACGGCGTGTTCGTGCAGCAGTTTCTCAACGTCATCTCGGCCACTCAACTCCACGAGTTTCAACGGTGTCGCGCCATAATTGTTCTTAGCATTGACATCAGCTTTGTTAGTCAGTAGCAATTCCACCACATCCTTGTGTCCCTTCATAGCCGCCAGGTGCAACGCCGTCATGCCGTCGTCGTCTTTACTGGAAACCAGATCAGGATTGGCTTTGAGTAGCCCTTTGACCTTTTCCAAGTCACCATTCTTGGCCGCGTCATGAATCGTGGTGTCGGTTGTCGCAGTCGTAGTGGCTGGAGCATCTGTTGATGTGGCGACGGTGGTCACAGTGTCCTGGCTGCCATACTTGCGCAGCAATTCCGCAATGTCTTTGTGCCCTCGCAACGTAGCTAAGCGCAAAGGGGTCCAACCGTTACTGGCCTCGGCATTAACCTCGGCTTTATTGGCCAGCAGCAATTCCACTACTTCCATATGGCCATTGGCTGCCGCAAAGTGCAAAGGCGTCCAACCGTCGTTGTCTTTGCTGAAAACCAGACCAGGATTGTCTTTGAGCAGTGTCCTGATCCTTTCCAAGTCGCCATCCCGGGCTGTGTCATGAATCTCGCCGCAGAAGGCAGGACGGCAAAGAAGTGTGGTAAACAAGAGCAGAGAGAAGATCGTGGGTTTCATAAATTGCTTATTGAATGACTTTTGCGGAAAGGATGTAAGTCGTCAAGAGTTTTCCAGACTGAGGAACTTGGGCGCGCGAAAATCTTACGTATCAACAGTTTGCACGAAAAACTGGCATTTCAGATTCAACCCTGCACCGGTTCGAACTGGGCGAACAAAACGTGACCCTGAAGACCCTGGAACAGATCTGCGACCGGTTCAAGTGCAGCATATCGGAGATCTTTGAGGAGTGAACCTGGGCAATATCCCGCCAGAGAAACATCAGCCTGCGATCACCCTTTTTTGACTCCTGTTGGGCAAGAATGGTGGATTGACGGGATTTTGAATAAGTGAGTAAATCGAAAGTGCGATCACAGCTTTATTTTGTAGCCAACTTGATGGGCGGAGACTGGGTTCTTCGCCCAGTCAGCAAGAGGAAAATGTGTGAATAGAAAAACATTGTTCGGGATTCTCATCATCACACTGGCTCTGTCAACACAGGTTCAAGCCCAATTGACGTTTGCCACCAACAATGGCTCGATCACCATCACCGGATATACCTGTTCCGGCAGCGGTGCAGTGACAATCCCCGGCTCGCTCGGTGGCCTGCCAGTCACCATTATCGGGGACGGGGCCTTTGAGTGGTGCAGTCTTACCAGTGTCACGATTCCCGACAGCGTCACCAGCATTGAATCTAATGCGTTCCAGCAATGCGCCAGTCTGACGAGTATCACAATCCCAAACAGCGTGACTAATATTGGGGCCGGGGCGTTCCTCATGTGCTACAGTCTGGCCAACGTCATGATCGGCACCAACGTCACGAGCATCGGGGATGATGCGTTTTTTGACTGCGAGAACCTGACCGGCATCACGGTTCCCGACAGTGTCACTAGCATCGGGGACGGGGCGTTTATGTACTGCGGCATGATGACCAACCTCGTAATTGGCAACAGTGTCACCAACATCGGTCAGTATGCGTTCGAGTACTGCGCTAGTCTGAGCAGCATTACGATCCCCGGCAGCGTCACTAGCATAGGGGCTGGGGCGTTTGGTTTCTGCAACTTTCTGTTCAGCGTCTATTTCATGGGCAACGCACCAGTGAATGATGGATCAGTGTTTACTAACAACAATATGGTGACGGCCTATTATTTGTTTGGCGCGAGCGGGTGGATTTCGACCTATGGCGGTCGTCCGGCGGTGTCGTGTCCAACCGATCTTTACAAATTTGTCAACGTGGCGAATGACGGGGAGCACCCGTATGCCGGCCTCACGGTGATCGGTTCCACGCTCTATGGTACGACTGGCGAAGGCGGCAGCTTTGGCGAGGGAACGATCTTTGCGATCAACACCGACGGCAGCGGCTACACCAACCTCTACCGATTTGGCAGCGTCGCTAGAGACGGATCAAATCCGTCTGCTGGGCTCGCGTCGGTTGGCTCCAGACTTTATGGCACGGCTAGCGAAGGCGGCAGCTTTGGCGAGGGAACGATCTTTGCGATCAACACCGATGGCACCGGCTACACCAACCTCTACAGCTTTGGCAGCGTCGCTGACGATGGTACGACCCCGTTGGCTGGCCTCACGTTAGTCGGCTCCAAACTCTATGGCACAACTCAACCAGGACTCACCTCCGGCAGTGGGACAATCTTTGCAATCAACACCGACGGCAGCGGCTACACGAACCTCTACAGCTTTGGCAGCGTCGCTGACGATGGTGAAATGTCAGGCTCGTCGGCTGGCCTCACGTTGGTCGGCTCCACGCTCTATGGCACGGCTCCCCACGGCGGCTACTATGGCACCGGTGAGTGGGGTTATGGGACTATTTTTGCAATCAACCCCGACGGCAGCGGCTACACCAACCTCTACCGATTTGGCAGCGTTGCTAACGACGGGGTAGATCCCTTTGGTGGCCCCCTCACGTTGGTTGGCTCCACGCTCTATGGTACGACTTACGAGGGGCTAGGCAGCTCCAGCAACGGGGCGGTTTTTGCAATCAAGACCGGCGGCAGCGGCTACACCAACCTCTACCGATTTGGCAGCGTTACCAACGACGGGGCAAACCCGTCCGTTGGCCTCACGTCGGCTGGCTCCACGCTCTATGGCACGACTTACGATGGCGGCAGTTTAGGCTGTGGGACAGTTTTTGCGATCAACTGGTCAAGGACAAAGCGCCGTTTCAAATCATCGGCATTCAATCACACATGCACCGCGGGGAATGGCCTCTGCAAGATGTCTGGGATATCTGTGAGCGTTATGCCAAGTTCGGCAAAGACATCCACTTCAGCGAAGTCACCGTGCTGTCCGGCAAACACGGCTGGGAATTGCCGCGACCGTGGCCGACGACGCCGACCGGGGAGTTGCAGCAGGCCGATTATGTGGAGCGGCTTTACACCCTGCTGTTCTCGCATCCTTCCGTCCAGGCCATTACCTGGTGGGACTTGCAGGATGGCGCCTGGCAGGGCGCGCCAGGCGGACTCCTCCACGCGGACTTGACACCCAAACTAGCCTATGACCGCCTCATGAAACTGATCCATCAAACCTGGTGGACGCGCGCCTCATTGACTTCCGACCGGAATGGGATGTGCGCCTTCAAGGGCTTCCTGGGAGATTATGAAGTGACGGTCCAGAGCAGGGATGTTTCCCGGACCGTCGAATCCACCTTGGCGAAGGGGACCAACGAATGGACGATTACCTTGGAATCTCAGAAAATTTCCGCTCAACCGCAAACAGCCCCGGAGCCACCCGACCCGTATATCGTCATCAAGCTAGACACATCACTTCTGGATGCCGTCGCCGGCCTTTACGAATTCCCACCGAACGCCATCTGGCCTCCTACGGGAATGAAACTCACGATTTGGCGGGAAGGAAACCGGTTGTTCGGCCAGGCCGAAGGCAAGAAGGTTCTTCAAGGAGTCGTTGAGATTTATGCCTCTTCGCAAACGAATTTCTTCCTCAAGGTCAATGGTGCGCAATTGACCTTCCTCAAAAATGACAAAGGCGAAGTGACGGGTGTCATCCACCATGCTCCGGGAGTGCCGGACAGCGTGGGCGAAAGACTTAAAAAATAATGGCCTTCCCTCCGTTCAGAGGCATTTTGACTTCGTTCCCGCAATTCCCGTAAATCAAAACGCCCTATAAACGATTTTAGAGGGTCCAGGCCAAACCTTCGCATATAACTGGCGGGCGAATGTATAATAAGCAGCCCCAGCAACCCCACCAACAGCCGCACAAGTCCCAAGATTGATATGAGGGGTGGGCGGGAATGGCAATAACGGCTCCTCCCACCAACCCCAGCGGCACAGTACAAAAAAAAACACCGGGCCGAATAGATCCAACCCAGTGCTTTTCATTTTACTGCGGTCAACCAGTGCCAGGACCATGGACTCCGCCGACTCGCGCCGTGATATGAATCCACTGCGGATACACCCGAATTATCTGATCCGCTTCAAACGGCTTGGTGCTTATCAGGTAGCCGATGCGATTGACCCAGTGGCATCCGCTCCGCAGATACCACTCGCCATTGTTGTCCTCCAGGATCGTCCAAACCGTCAGCGGGTCTTGACTAAGAACGAAGCCCATTTTCGATTCGTACGCACCCCACTTCGTGTCCCAGTTTTCTCTTGCCCAGTCTTCGACAGCATCCTCATTTTCGGCCTTTAGAACTTTCTTCGGGATCGGAACCAAGTTGTGGAAGTTGAGCGGGTCGGCCGGACCGTTCTGTTTTTCCCCCGGCGTCGCCCAGGGGTAGTAGCCAACAGCCTTCTTTTTGAACCGCTTTACGTCATTACTTGGTCCACGCACCTCTAATTGGTTATCACACCAGTTGGGCATAGAAGCCTCCTTTCGATTCCAGCGGTGGCACTTGGGCCATAAATTGCTGCTTTTGCTTTTTGTTCATAAGTTTGACCTTTCTTTATGTTAATTGTTGACTGTTTTGGGATTACTCCGGCCTGCTCAAGCGGGTCGGAAAGTGTTGTGGTGGGCGCGTTGTTCATCCGTCGTAGACTTTCCATCAAGCTTATCGTGCGGGGCTACTGTCGGCCCCACGAAGAACTCATCTAGGGTTATTTCGAGGTCCGCGAAGTCATCCGCGACTGCTGGTGGGATCTGCCCGTTTAAAATCTTAATCTGACTTAAACAGCTTTTTGCGAGGAGGAAATGCCGTCGCGCGTCGTTGTAAATTGCCTCGATGTGGATGTCCTGGGGGGAGACGCCTGTTATGTCGGCAGCAAAGTTAAAAGTGATCCCGAAATCGACCCCATCGGCGTTACTATGGTCTCCGGTAATAAGCGCAGAAAGGCTTTTTGCTGCATCATGGTTCCTTCCCGCAACGTCTCGCGCAAAACGATTACATAAATGAAAAGTGAAAGAGATTGCATGAAAACATCCGTCAGCAAGGGAGAAGCGTCTTTGCTTCCATTTGCAAGGGCTGGTTGGGAAGTGAAAATCGGTTGCGCGCAAGCCACTTCCACCGAAAAACGAAGTTTTGGCACTCCAGAATGGCTTGCAAATCCGTGCCGCGCGGGGAAAATCACGCCAGCGACAGAAAACAGCTCATTTACGACATGAACAACAAACCAAATGGGAAATCCCGGTGAACACATCTTTGCCCCAAACCTGCATACTGGCCGTCCTTGCGCTCGCTCTCGCCGTCCGCGGAACGAACGCGGAGGAAACACTCCCTTACCAGAACCTCCGGGCGCCCATCGAGGACCGCGTGAACGACCTGTTCAACCGGCTGACGCCGGACGAAAAACTCGCCCTCCTCGGCGGCACCGGCTTCACCACCCAGCCCATTCCGCGGCTCGGCATTCCTGCCATGGGCATGGCCGATGCCGGCCAGGGTGTGCGCGGCGGCACCGACCGCACCCAAGGTCCGGCAACCGCCTTCCCCTGCGGCGTGCTAATGGCATCAACCTGGGATCCCGAACTTATCGCGCGCGTGGGCCACGCCATCGGTGTGGAGTCGCGGAACAAGGGCGAGGGCACCTCGATCCTCCTCGGCCCCGCCGTCAACATCCACCGCTCCCCGCTCGGCGGGCGCAACGCCGAATATTTCAGCGAAGACCCTTTCCTCGCCTCCCGCCTCGCCGCCGCCTACATCCGGGGCCTCCAATCCAGCGGCAATGCCGCCTGCATCAAGCATTTCGCCTGCAACAACCAGGAAACCGACCGTTCCGACATCAATGCCACTGTAAACGAGCGCGCCTTGCGCGAAATCTATCTGCCCGCATTTGAAGCCGGCGTGAAGGAAGGCAACGTCTGGTCCGTCATGAGTTCCTACAACCAGGTCAATGGCCGGCATTCCAGCGCCAATCCCATCCTGCTCAAGGATATCTTGAAAGGCGAGTGGGCCTTCAATGGTCTCGTCATGTCGGACTGGGGCGGCGTCCATGAAACCTCCGTCGTGCAGGCCGGCAACGACTTGGAAATGCCCACCGGCGATAACATGAGCGTTCCCAAACTCAAGGCCGCACTCGCCGACGGCACCGTCACCCAGGCCGCCGTGGACGATTCCGTGCATCGTATTCTCCGGACGATCATCCGCGTGGGCCTGCTCGATAACCCGCTCCACCCGGACGGCCAGCTCGTCAACTCCCGCGAACATGATCAACTCGCCCTCGAAACCGCCACCAAGGGCATCGTTCTCCTCAAAAACAACCAAAACCTCCTGCCCCTCGACCGCACCCGCATCAAATCCATCGCCCTGATCGGCGAACCGGCCAAAAAACTCCAGGTTGGAGCACTCGGCAGTCCGGAAGTGACCCCCCCCCACACCACCGAATTGATCGATGGCATCAAAAACGTAGTCGGCGATCAGGTCGCCATCCGCCTCGCCGCCGCCGAAATGGATGGCATTCTCGTCCCCGGGTCCGCCATCCGGCAACCCGACGGAACCAGTGGCTTCCGGGCCCAATACTTCGGAAACATGTCGCTTGACGGCCAGCCCGTGTGCTCACGCATCGAAAACCAGGTCAACATCAATTCGCCCGCTGCGCCGGCGCCAGGGCTTGCCACCACTCACTTCAGCGTTCGCTGGACCGGCAAGCTGCTCGCGCCCGTCACGGGCACCGTCGGCTTCTCCTTCACCGGCGATGACGGCTACCGGGTTTATCTCGACGGCAAACTCCTGATCGATCAATGGCGGGACGGCTCCGTCAGCACCGTGACCGCCCCCGCCAGCCTGGAGGCTGGCAAGTCCTACGATGTGCGCATCGAATTCTACCAGAACGGCGGCGATTACGTGGCCCGCTTCGGCTGGCTGCTGCCCAGCGTTTCCCCTTACAACGACGCAATCGAAGCCGCCAAGAATAGCGACGTCGCCGTGGTTTGTGTTTCCACCCGGCATACCGAAGGCGAAGGGGCCGACCGTCCGTCCATGGATCTGCCCGCCCATCAATCCGACCTCATTCGCGCCGTGGCCGCAGCCAATCCCAAAACCATCGTCCTCCTGAATGCCGGCGCGCCCGTGACCATGAACGATTGGCTCCCGCAGGTGCCCGCCCTCCTCGACGCCTGGTTCCCCGGCCAGGAAGGCGGCGCCGCCCTCGCGGCCGTTCTCTTCGGCAACGTCAACCCATCCGGCAAGCTCCCCGACACCTTCGCCGCCAATCGCGACGATTATTCGGACGCCCCCAACTTCCCCGGCGCCAATCATCAAGTGAATTATGCGGAAGGCATTTTCGTCGGCTACCGCCACTTTGACCACGCGGGCATCCAGCCCCTCTTCCCCTTCGGCTTCGGACTCTCCTACACCACCTTCACATACAAAAATCTCAAGCTCTCCGCCGCCAGCCTGAAAGCCGATGGCTCGCTTACCGCCTCCGTGGACGTAACCAACACCGGCCATCGCGACGGCGAGGAAGTCGCCCAACTCTACGTCCACGATCCCCGCCCCAAAATCGAGAAAGCCCCACGCGAACTCAAGGGCTTCGCCAAAGTCCCCCTCAAGCCCGGCGAAACCAAAACCATCACCTTCACCCTCAAACCCCGCGACCTCGCTTACTTTGACGTCCCCGGCCGCCAGTGGAAGGCCGACGCCGGAACCTATGAAATCGCCGTGGGCCCCTCGTCCCGCGATCTGCCCCTCACTGAAAATGTGCGGTTGACCGAGGACTTCACCGACAAGGTCGCTGGTGGGAAATAGCCGATAACGTATCAAAGGCAAGCAACACCTGCCGAGGTCGAAATGGCTGGATTTCAGATCCGGAAGCGGTAGTCCCCGCTCGTGGACTGGTTTCGATGGCCACATTCCGGCCACAGCCAGCCCAGGCGGGCTTGACCCCTGCGATGGAGAAAATCAATTGAATAAAGGAAAATGGACAAAGCTATGGTGCGAGGCCTTTGACAAGGGCAACCAAGATAAATGATTTTGTTTTTTAGCACGAATCAGCACGAATCACCCCGAATTAGCCGGAATGATGAACTTCCGGCGATACCCCCCCGGTGTATACCCCCCCGAGAAATTATCGAGAAATCCGAGAAATCTGCGAAGCGTCGGCGGGTCTGGCAGGGCGGCGACGCTGAGGGGTCGAGGCGTCCGGGGGTCTGGACCCGTCACACCGTCACAAATGTTGATGGTCAATGGGTTATGCATGGGTGAACCCGTCACAAATGCCTTCGAAGGCGGGCGCTGGTTGGATGGTCTCCGGCCTTTAAGCCCATCCCTGCCCATCATTCGGATCCTTAATCGGGGTAGCGTTGGCCGCATTTCATTCCACCGGAAACGTCGAGGAACCCAAAAAAGCGGATTCCTGTCGCAGTCATGGTCTCTCGATCCAACGCTTGGTGAAACGGTTGTCGCACAGGGCTTTATGCTGGGTCTGAGCTTGGGCGACCCCCTTCCGGGGAATGCTGCCACGCAAGCATTATGATTTTTTTGTTATTTTATTCTTGCTTCTTTACAAAAATTGTTGTTTAAGTTGTGCTTATCGAACCCCAAATGACGTAGTGCAGGCCCGAGAAAGCGGCCTCATTGTCGTTTTCCGGCTGCCAACGAAACATGTGGGCGCAAACGACAGGGCAACAGCACAAAACCCCGATCAGTGGGCGCAGCATCCCTTTTGCCCTCAGATTTCGAACCAGATTGCCCGTGTAGCCTCGGCAGGAGGCCTGGGATGTTCTTCGGCGCGTCGGCAAGAGGATCGAAAGCAAATTATACAAAAACGGAAAAAGCTTGAATCAACGAAACCATATGAAAACAAAATTCAAATCCAACATTCGTGCCGTGTGTCACTCATTCGGCGGAGCGGTCTGTGCGGGAGCGGTCCTGCTGATTGCCTCCAGCGCGCCGGCGCAGAATCTGTTTGTGTCGGATGCCAGCGGCAACATTGATGAATTCACGCCGAGCGGAGCAGAAACCACCTTTGCCTCCGTTTTTTTTCTCCTGCTGGACTGGCCTTTAACAGTGCGGGCGATCTGTTTGTGGCGAATTATTTAGGCGACCCCAGCGACAACTATGAAATTGATGAAATTACGCCGGGCGGAGTGCAAAGCACCTTTGCCTCCGGGGTGGGTCATCCTTTTGGACTGGCCTTTAATAGCGCGGGCAATCTGTTTGTGTCGGATGCAGCCACAGACAACATCTATGAATACACGCCGGGCGGAGTGCAAAGCACCTTTGCCTCCGGGTATTTTGGTGGTTCACTGGAAGGACTGGCCTTTAACAGTGCGGGCGATCTGTTTGTGTTGGCTGGTCGCAGCGTCGGCTCCAGCAGCATCTATGAATTCACGCCGGGCGGAGTGCAAAGCACCTTTGCCTCCGGGTTGGATCACTATTGTCCTATAGGACTGGCCTTTAACAGCGCGGGCGATCTGTTTGTGGGGGATACAGAAGGCGGCAACATCTATGATTACACGCCGGGGGGAGTGGAAAGCACCTTTGCCTCCACGTTCGGGCCGATGGCTCTCGCCTTCCAGGACGAAATGTTGCCCGTGCCTGAACCGTCGGCTTTGGGGTTGCTGGCCGTTGGCGTCACCGCACTCCTCGGCCGCCACCGCCGCTGCGCTGGCGTTTAACCCCATTGCGGGAACCAAACGATTCTGAACCATGCCCTGCAACCGTTAATGTCTTTATTTGGTGTGGGGTGGAGCCTGTGGCTCGAAATCGGCGCGCAGCGCCGACACTACACCACTGGATTAAGGCACTGCTCCGCTGGCGAAAGGATTGACTTCGTTTTGCGCGGGGTGTTATATCCAAAGACCATGCCTGCGGGAAACAGACGAAAGGCGGCCGTCGGGATTGTCCTGGCCGCTCTCCTGTTGCCTTTCTTCGGGTATTATTGCCGTGGGGAAACGCCGCGCGCGGACCTTCCCCTTCAGCCGGCACAACTCACGAATAGCCATCCGCGCGTCCGCGCGCCCGCCGTGGCCGGGCTGTTCTATCCGGCGGAAGAAGCAGCCCTGTCAAGGGATGTTGAGGGATTACTGCAAGGTGCGCCCGCGCATCATATCCCGCGCTTGAAGGCCTTGGTTTGCCCTCATGCGGGCTACCCGTTCTCGGGACCGACGGCGGCGATTGCCTACAAAACGCTGGCGGGCCACGATTTCCAAACCGTCGTCATCCTCGGCCCCAGCCATTATGCGTGGTTTGAGGGGGCGTCGGTCCCGAACGTGGATGCTTACCAAACGCCATTGGGAACCGTTCCCATCTCGGGCCGGGCGCGGCAACTGGCCGGGATGCGCCCATTTGTTCTGGAACCGCAATGCATGGTGCAGCGGCCGGCGTGGTGGGCCCAATCTTACAAGCCCGCGCCGCCTGCGGGGGAGGACACGCCCGACACTTGGGAACATTCCATCGAGGTGCAGGTGCCTTTCCTGCAAAAAACCCTGACCAACTTCACCATCCTGCCCGTCGTCTTTGGCGAGTGTGACACTGAACAGGCCGCGAAGGTATTGGCGGGGATGATTGACAGCAAAACCCTCGTGGTGGCCAGTTCCGATCTCAGTCATTATCATACCTATGATGAGGCCAGGGAACTGGACACGCGCTGTGTCAAGGCGGTTTGCGACATGAACATCGACGCCATGAAAACGCAGGAAGCCTGCGGCAAAACACCCATTTTGACGCTGATGCATCTGGCCCGTGCCAAAGGCTGGAAGACGCAGTTGCTGGATTATCGCAACAGCGGCGACACGGCCGGCGACAAAAGCCGGGTGGTGGGTTATTCCGCCATCGCCTTTTACGAGCCGGCGCCGCAAAACTTCGGGGCGAAGGAACGGAAATTTTTGCTTGATCTGGCCCGCGGCACGTTGAGCCGCGTTTCGACCAACGCCGATTCGCCGGGACCCGAAGTGAACGCCCGGGATTTGTCGCCAGGAATATCGGAGAAGAAAGGATGCTTTGTGACGTTGACCGAGCATGGCGAGTTGCGCGGGTGCATCGGCCACATTCTGCCGCAGGAAGCGCTTTACCAGGCGGTGGTGGACAATGCGCGGAACGCGGCCACGCGCGACCCGCGTTTCCAGCCGGTGCGGCCCGATGAGGTGAAGCAAATCAAGATCGAAATCAGCGTGCTGACGGAGCCGGAGCCGCTGAGTTTCAATTCGCCGGATGACCTGCTCAACAAGCTGGAGCCGGGCGAGGACGGCGTGGTGCTCCGCATCGGCCCGCGCGGGGCGACGTACCTGCCGCAGGTCTGGGAGCAACTGCCGGACAAGGTCCAATTCCTCGACCGCCTCGCGGAAAAAGCCGGCTGCGCGCCGGACGACTGGCGCGGGCGCGATGTCAGCGTCTCCATCTATCACGTCGAGGCGTTCGCGGAGGCGGAGTAATGCCGCATGGCCGACCGGAAGCCGATTCTGCGGGCGGTCACGAGTCAACGGCGGCTTGTTCTTGCAGCCGTGGCCGCGATGGGCGTTTCGTGCGTGATGACGCAACTGGCCCTGATGCGCGAGTTGCTGGGCGCGTTTAGCGGAAACGAACTGGTGTTGGGCCTGGTGCTGGGCAATTGGTTGCTGCTGATGGGAATCGGCGCCTGGCTTGGCCGCACTTCGGACAAACTCCAAAATCCACGGGCCGTCCTGGCCGCCGTGCAAATCCTGCTGGCCGTGCTGCCGCTGTGGCAGGTGTTTGTTCTGCGGGGATTGCACAACGTCATATTCATCCGCGGCGCGGCGGTGGGTGTCGGTGAAACCGTCTTGAGCGCCTTCCTCCTGCTTCTGCCGTATTGCGTCGTGGCCGGCTATGGCCTGACCCTGGCGTGCTCGATCATGGCGCGCGAAGAGGGCGCGACCGGCATCGGTCATGTGTACGTGGCGGACAGCATTGGTAGCATCGGCGGCGGCGTGCTGTTCAGCTTTGTGCTGATCAGGTTTCTCGATCATGCCGGCATTCTGGTGTATCCCGCTCTTTTGAACCTGCTGCTCGCCGGGGTGATGGGTTTTCACGCTGGACACAAATGGCTTTTGGCGATGGCGGGCGCTCTGGCCGGGGCAGTGGCGGCGTCGGCGGTTTTGTTTGACCTCGATGGAGTTTCCACGGCTTGGCAGTATCCCCGGCAGCACATTGTGGCTCGGGCCAATTCGCCTTACGGCAAACTGCTCGTCACGGAATCCGACGGGCAGTTTGATTTCATCGAGAACGGCGTTCCGCTCACCTCGACCCGTGACGATCAGCATGTGGAGGAGGCCGTGCATTACGCGATGGCAGAACGGCCGGATGCCCGCCAGGTGCTGCTGGTGGGCGGCGGCATTTCGGGCACGGCCAGGGAACTCCTGAAATGCCACGTCAGCAGGGTTGATTATGTGGAACTCGACCCGTTGATTCTGAAGTTCGGGCGGAAATACCTGCCGGACAATTTGGCCGACAGCCGCATCAAAGTGATCAACACCGACGGGCGCCTGTTCGTCAGGCAAACCGGCGAAAAATACGATGTGGTCATTGTCGATATCCCCGCCCCTTCCACCGCGCAACTCAACCGGTTCTTTACCGTGGAGTTTTTGGCGGACGTCAAGCGGGCGCTTTCCCCGAACGGCGTCATGTCCTTTTCGCTCGGGCATTATGAAAACTACGTCAGTCCGGAGTTGGCGCGGATGCTGGCTTCGGCCGGCCGGTCGTTGAAACCATCCTTCGCAAACGTGCTGGTGATTCCCGGCGGGCAAGTTTTCTTTCTCGCGTCGGACGGCCCTCTCTTTGACGACATCGCTTCGCGGATCGAAAAGCAGGGCATCGCCACCAAACTGATGAACCGGCATTACCTCGACGCGATGCTGGCAGCCGACCGCATGATGGACATGCGCAACGCCATCGCGCAGCCGGCGGCAATAAACAGGGACTTCAACCCGGTGCTGTACTTTTATCATCTCCGCCACTGGATGAGTCAGTTCAATGCCGGGTTCGGCGCATTGCAGGCGTCGCTTCTTGTCCTGCTGTGCGTCTATCTGGTGCGGTTGCGCGGAACGGCTTTTGTCCTGTTCGCCTCGGGTTTCGCGGCAACGGCATTGGAGGTTGTGCTGTTGCTGGCGTTCCAGGTTCTGTGCGGCTCCGTTTATCATCAACTGGGGCTTATCGTCACGGTTTTTATGGCCGGCCTGGCGCTTGGGGCGATGATGGTGAATCGGCGCGCTTCGACTGCAAAACATCTGGCCCTGCTCGCCTTTGCCATTGCCGGTTATGCCATTCTGCTCGCGTTTTTACTTCCGTTGTTGAACCGGCTCGGAGGCTCGACGGCGGCGGTTGTGCTCATCAAGACCGCCATTGCGCTGCTGACGCTGGTCCTCGCGGCGCTGGTGGGAATGCAATTTCCGCTGGCCAACCGGCTGGAATTCGACGGCACCGTCTCGGGCGCCTCGCGCCTTTACACGTCGGATTTTGTCGGCGCATTCCTGGGCGCGTCGCTGGCCGGGGCGCTTTTGATTCCGTTGATTGGCGTGACGGGCGTTTGCGTGTTGGCGGCGGTGATGAACTTGCTGGGCGGCGCGCTGGCATTCCTGCCAAATGCCGCCGCGCCGGGATCGGCTGCGTGAGAAAGACTGCGTATGACCAAACTCAACCTTATTTCGCTTAAAACGATGCGCTGGAGCGGCTGGCTGTTGCTGCCGCTGGTGATGGGCTTCTTGTTGACTGGTTACATCATGGATGGCCGCCATGGCTTCGGCAAGCTGCTGGACGAGAAGAGCGCGCTGACGCTGCACCGCATGTTTCACCTGCCGTTGATTGTTTTGGTGCTCGCGCACGTTGTGCCGGCGGCGTATCTTGCTTTTCAGCGGTGGGGCTGGATCAAACCCCGCCCGGAGACGTGAAACCCTGCGCTACATCGCGTCGTGAAGCCGGTTCGGCGGGTGGCATTTCGCGCCGCGCGGCCATCGCTCTGGGCGCGGCGGGCGTGATCGGTCTGGCGGACGTTTCATGGTTCGATTTCTTCGCCAAGTGGCGCGAGTCCGAGGCCCCCGCCGACATTTTCAAAGGCGACGCGCCCACGGGCCAGCTTTGGGAACTGTGGCAAAAACGCGGCTGGGTAAAAGAGGCGCGGCATTACCTCAAGCTCGGGCGCAACGTGCAGTGCAAGGTCTGCCCGAACAACTGCATTCTGGGGCCGGGCGACCGCAGCCATTGCCGCAACAAGGTCAACTTCGACGGCACGCTCTACACGATGGTCTATGGCGACCCCTGCACGTTCCACGTTGATCCGGTCGAGAAAAAGCCGCTGTATCATTTCATGCCGGGCACATTGAGCTTTTCCATTGCCACTTCCGGCTGCGTTTTCCGCTGCCTGAATTGCCAGAATTGGGAAATTTCGCAGAAGAAACCGGAGGAAACCAAGGACCCGCGCGGCGGGGAGCTTCGTTTGCGGCCGCCGTTGCCGTCCAGCCTCACCATGGAACAAATGGCGCGGCTGACCCTGTTCCCCGACGACGTCGTGGCCGTGACCGAGGCGCTGGGGTGCCCGTCCATTTCCTACACTTACTCCGAGCCGACGGCGTTTTACGAATACACGCAGGACACCTGCAAAGCGGCGCGCGAGCGGAAACTCAAGAACATCGTCGTCACGTGCGGCTCCATCGAGGAACGGCCCGCCCGCGATCTGTATCAATTCGCCGACGCGGCGCACGTGGACCTGAAAGGTTTCGACGAGGACACCTATAAAAAACTTAATGCCGGCAAATTGTCCGCCATCCTTGCCACAACCAAAACGCTCAATGACCTCGGCCTGTGGTTTGAGATTATCAACCTCGTCGTGCCGACTTACACCGACAACCTCGACGCCATCCGGCGGATGTGCGGCTGGATTGTGAAAGAATTGGGGCCGGACCGGCCATTGCACTTCTCGCGGTTCCATCCGGCGCACAAACTCGCGCACTTGACGCCCACGCCCGTCGAAACGCTGGTCAAAGCCCGCGACGCCGCCCGTGCCGAAGGGCTGCGCTATGTCTATATCGGCAACGTGCCCGGCTTGGAAGGCGCGGGGACGACTTGGTGCCCCGGCTGCAAGAAAGCCGTCGTCGAGCGCGACATTTTCGCCGTCACGCGCCTGGACATCGCCAACGGCAAATGCCGATTCTGCGGGACAAAGATCGCGGGAGTATGGGGATAAGATTTCCCTGATTTAGTGGACATAAGAGCAAGGGCCCAGCACAGCCGCGTGATCAAATGGCCGGCTGTTGTTGACTCAGGCAATGGAGCGTGCCGAAGCCCAGCACCAAATCCACCGCGTGAATCCCCACCACCGGCCGGTCGCGGAACAAATCGCCCACGATGCCCAGGGCGATGCGGTCATTTGGATCGTTGAAGGTGGGCACAATAACCGCGGCGTTGCTGATGTAAAAATTGGCGTAGCTGGCCGGCAAACGATAGCCGTCGTAAAAAATCGGCGCGGGCATGGGCAGCGCCACCACCTGGATTTTTGAGCCGTCTTCCAGGCGCATGCCCTCCAGGCGTTCCCGGTTCTCGGCCAGCGGCTTGTAATTGATGTCCTTGGGATTGCCCTCCTGCGCCAGCACCACGGTGGTCGGGTTGACAAACCGGCAGATGTCATCGACATGGCCGTGGGTATCGTCGCCCACCACCCCGCCTCCCAGCCAGAGCACATTCGTGACGCCAAGATAGTTCCGGAGCACCAATTCGATTTCCTCCCGACCCAGACCGGGATTGCGCACTTGGGTTCTTCGATCCAGCAGGCACTCCTCGGTCGTGAGAAGAGTGCCCCGGCCATTGACATCGATGGCGCCGCCTTCGATGACAAAATCCCGGCCCTGGTACTCGGCGTTGAACAGTCGCTTGCCCAGGCGTTTGGCCGCAATTTCAGGCACCTTGCGGTCTTTCTGCCAATCCGGGTATTTGGCCCAGGCATTGAAATGAAAATGAACAAACGCGGTTTCCGGATTATCTCCGCTGCGCCGGACACAGATCGGCCCGCTGTCGCGGGTCCAGCCGCGGTTGGTCGGGTGGATGATGAATTCGACGCGGGAGACATCGGCGTGGGCCTGGGTCAGAGTGCGGCGGGCGGCGGTTTCGTCGGTCTTGGAATTGACAAACAGCCGGACGATTTCGCCCGGGTTGATTTTGCGGACCATTTCGCCATAAACCCAGCGGATGGTGCTGACTTTGCGGGGCCAGTCGGTGGGGTTGTGCGGCCAGCCCAGCCAAGTGGCTTCGTGCCGCTCCCATTCGGCGGGCATGGCAAATCCGAGGGAGGCCGGAGTGCCTGAAGTCGTGGATTTTTTCCCAGTCATAATGGAGCAGGATAATGGACAAAGGATAATATTAAAATCACTTTGATTCGCTTTGAGTGGTATGACCGGCTCAACTGTTGGTTGTTTTGTAAGGAGTTCCTGTTTAGATTCTAAGCGTGAAAATGTCGTCAAATAATCTCTCAGATATTCAGGGGCTCGCGGCGCTCGCCCCTCCCGGGTGGGCGGAGTGCCGCGACGCCCAAATTTCAAATATCTTTGGCTGGGATTAAGATTACGATCAAGATTAGGATTAGCCCCCCCCGGTATACCACCCCCCGAGAAATTCTCGATAAATCCGAGAAATCCACAGGCCTGTTTCAGTTGGAATGGTTTGCACGGCAGCAGGTTCCAGCCGAAAAGTGGCCAAAAGCCCAGTATCCGAGAAAAGTGAGAATTCCCGGATTCCCCGGCGCGATTTTGGCGAGAAATTATGTCCGCGGCGGTTTTCCGACTGCCGACCTGTCGTGCCAACGCCGTTACAGGAGAATCTAAAATTTGAATTCGGAGATTTCATGATTATGAGCGCCAACCCGTCATGCTGCCTGCCCCCTGCGACGGCGGGAGTTCTTAATTTTTCATTCATAATTCAGACTTTTCCTTTAATTATGGCATAAATGGAGAAAAGTGTACACGTCACGGTGACATATATTTTTAATAACACGAAACCCCTGTAAATATTGATGAAAACGGGTGTCGGGGGGCGTATTGTCAAGTATGTTTATTGGCAAGGGCCCGTTTTTCTCACGCCAAGACGCCAAGAAGAGAGGTTGGCGGGTTTAGAGGCAGATTTGTTGGCTTGACAGGCTTTCGCCCATGTGGAATTCTAAAATCATGTCAAAAAAGCGTCTATGTATTGGCGGTTCGTTCTTGGTTTTGGCCCTCACCCTCCAAGCCAGTGAATTTCCTGATTCTTGGACTTGGGATAATAAGCCCGAATTACGGGCCGAACATGTCGCGCTGGAGGGCAAAGTCATGCCATCCCTGAAGCTGACGGGCTGGATCAACGGCGAGGTGAAAGCTCAAGACATGAAGGGAAAAGTCGTGGTGGTGGATTTTTATGCGACGTGGTGTGGTCCGTGCATGAATGCCATCCCACACAACAACGAACTTCTGCAGAAATACAAAGCAAAAGGTTTGGTCATCGTCGGGGTTTGCACTTCAAAACGTGGCCAGGAAAACATGGGTCAAACAGTGCAAGAGAGGGGCATTCAATATCCAACTGCTCGTGATGTCTCGCTCGCGGCACAGCAGGCCTGGCATGTTCACTACTATCCCACCTATGCTGTGGTGGATCGCAAAGGAATTGTTCGCGCAATTGGACTTCAGCCTCATCATGTGGAGGAGGTCGTTCAGAAACTTCTCGCTGAAAAGCCATCCTGAACAAATAGCGGCAAGCCAGCAAAGAAGGGCCGAAGGAATTGGCTCCCGTTTCCTAATTTCAGGTCTTGGACGGCAAAGACTTGGATGGGCGCAATGTGGATAGCCCAGGCATAGTCGCCGATGACAAACCGCTCCACGCCCACTCGGTCTGTCCCGACCGCGCAGTAGTTTGCCGAAAGCGAGTGGTCTCGGTCCACGGGTTTGCATTCCGCAAAGATCGCGTCCTGTCTTTGGTCCCAAAGTGCATTCTCACGCTGAAGATGGAACACCAAGTCGGGCTTCTTGCTGATCTTCTCACCGTTGTAGTTCTCCACTTCGCTCCCACGAGTGACCGGGCCGAAAAACCGTCTGTCGAATCCTTCCACGGTTCCGCGATTGAGCAAGTCATTTCTCAGAACGCCTTCCAACTGGTTGGTAATTGCGTTTTCCCCTGCGTTTCGCAGGTCGAATCCCTGCTTTCGGATGATGATAAACGCTGCCGCTACTGCAGCATGCGCAACGAGCAACCATCGCTCTGGGAGACCCCATCGAAGCGAGCGCGGTCAACTGCGTCTCCCAGACTCCCGTTCACAAAGCCTCGCTGCTGTTTCTCGGCCTCGGTGCGTTGGTCTCCGCGATTTGCCAATCGCTGCTGAAGCTCTAACCGCTCGCTAGCATCCGGATCGCCGCCGCAAGCATCAAGGAAATACATGACCGGGCGCCCCTGAAATTCCCCCACGGCATCGGGAAGCAGCGGCGCAGTCTCTCTGACGTGCTTGGAGAGCAGGTCAAGATATGGAATTTGCCCCGGGGATTCGGCCTTTCCGCTGCTAAGTGGGATAATGCCCGGGCAGCCGCACTTTTGCCGTAGCTATCAAGCATCGTACCACCAAACACAAAAATGAGCATCGCGAGGACGAGGAAGAGCGCAACAATGGATGCCCCCGCGTAAGCCGACAGCCTCCGCAACGACAGCCTCCTGCTATTACTCACTGCTGGTTCACGCACCGTGTGCTTTGGCAATCCACTGTCAATCATGAGTGGCGTGGATCGCGAACAAAGTCGATTCAACAGCGCGCGACTTCACTTTCCACCTCCGAAGGGCATTGCTGTTTGATGTTTTTCGTTTTATTTGCCGCCAACGTAACGGCAAAGTGCCGCTGCGCAGCGGTTTGGCATGCAGGCAGCTTTTGCGGGAAGCAGTTCAAGGAGCGATTTTGTCACTCACCCACTGGCGGGCGTCCATGAAACTGTTCTCCAACGCGGCGTAAGCTCTTTTTGAATCGGCCTTCACGTTGTCCCAAGTAGACTCGGTGGCGTTCTGGGCGTCGGCAAGCTGCTGATTCAACTTCGCGGCTTGATCGCGCAACGCTTGCAGCTTTGGCTTGGCTTCAGCCTTGATGGCGTCGCTGGAGCTGTCAATTTTGGCCGAGAGTTTATCCAGATCCTGATCCAGGGCGGTCAACTGAGCCTGCATGGTTTTGACGAATTCAGCCTTCTCTGCGAAGCTGTAATCTTTCATGTCCTGCGCGGCCTGTTTCGTTTCGGTTTGAACCTTGTCGATCTGCTGCGAGGCGGTTTGTTCCTTGTTGCATCCCACCGCGAACGTGGCGGCAGAGAGGAACGTGATGAGCAATTTTTTATTATTTTTCATGGCCGGAAGCATCACCTGAAAACCTTGCGGCCGCTATGGGGTAAAACCCCACCGTGGATTATGGAGAAGCATCTTGGTATGCCAAGAACTCTTCAATTTGGCGAACCAACTGAAACCTGAAACATGTTGCGGCTCTGTTGGGCAATGAAAATGGCCAATGGACTTTTACAATTAATAGTTGACAATGGATAATTGACAATTGGTCGGGCGCAGCGAATCTGCATCCGTGGCGAGTATTCCGACCGAGGAAACCGCAAAAAGCGAAAAACTTTTGTGCGATACAACACATTGCAAGCCAATATGTTATGCTTCAATGGGTGGAAAGGATTTTATGGCTTTTTCGAGAATTTTAGGGTCTTGGAATCCTGCATCTGCCAAATCGTCATTTCGGATCTTTATTGATCATTACGACTTCGTCATTCCACATTTTCCCTGCGGCAAATACTTACTCGTTCACGTGAACCACTTTGGCCGGGGCGAAGCCGTTGAACCAGGTGGCGGAGGCGTTGCTGCAACGGCCAAGTCGGGAACGCGGGCTTTCAGAAGCCCGATCTGGGGCGTGTCGGCCTGGCTTTTGCGTAGGATCAAAGCATCAATCCGTTTGGGCCAGAGTTTCGAAGGCCATTCGGACCGGCTGGGCGGCTTTGCCTGTGGCCGGATAATTCAACCGCTCGAAGCCGATGACGCGGCCTTTGTGGTCCTTCATCAACACCACTTCTTCGCCCGTTTCTTCACAGACGCACTCCGCCTGCGGCCGGCCGAACCAAACGGTCAACGTGCGCCCCATCGGGTCATAATAAACATTCACTTCGGCCATATTCTTTCGCCTTCTTTGATGGCGTCAGTCACGTACGCCGTAATGAGGAAGCCGGATTGGCCCTCTTGTTTGCTTACGGCGCACACCCAACGCCGTGTGCGGCGGCTGCGATAGAAAAGATACACCGTGGCGTCATTTTTGCTACGCCTAATTTCTTCCGGGCTTTCCAGCACTGCCTGCACCTCCGCTTCACACCCTGCCATCACGGGATGTTTGACGGTGGTAATGATCGCCCAGTACTCCCGTGTCACGCGCACAGCGAAACCGAGTGGCGTGCGGACATTAAACAGGATGTTGCGCCTGTTGCTCATTTGACCTTCACTGTTTTGGTCCTTTCGTTGTCGAAAATCTGAATTACCTTCACGGCCACGGTGTACGCCGACTCGTTGCGTTGTGCCATGCCCCGTGTTATAGCGAGAGCGAGACTGCGATTCAATGGAAAACGCCGAGATTGCCGTTACTCGTTCACGTGAACGACTTTGGCGGGGGCGAAGCCGTTGAACCAGGTGGCGGAGGCGTTGCTGTAGGCCCCAATCGCTTCGCAATAAAGCAGGTCGTCCAATTCCAAATCGGGCAAATCCTCGGAGAGGGAGATGGTGTCCAAGGCGTCGCAGGTCTGGCCGAAGACGGCGCAGATTTCGGGCTGGCCCCGCTTGAAGGCTTTGAGATGGTACTGGCAATGATCGAAGATGATGCCGGAAAAGGTGGAGTAAACCCCGTCGTCAATGTAGTAGCAAGTCTTGCCGTCGCGGCGGGCTTTGCCGATGATCTTGGCAATGGAAACCGCCGCGGAGGCAACCACGAACCGGCCCGGTTCGGCGATGATCTCAGTGTCCTTGGAAAAAAGGCGGTGAATCTCGGCGTTGATTTTCCGGGCGAGGACCTGAATGGATTCGACGTCGCGATGGTAGGGGGCGGGGAAGCCGCCGCCGATGTCGAGGATCTTGATCTTGTGGCCGCGCGCCTCGGATTCCTGCATCACGCTGGCCGAGATGTTCAGCGCCTGGACGAAGTTCTCGAAATTCATGCACTGGCTGCCGACATGGAAGCTCAGTCCCTCCACCACCAGTCCAAGGTCGAAGGCCGCCTGAATCAGTGTCACGGCCTCGCTGGGGTCGGCCCCGAATTTGGAGGACAGTTCGACGACTGAGCCGGTGTTGGGCACGCGCACGCGCAGGACGACGCCGGCGTGCGGGGCGAACCGCTTGATTTTCTTCAATTCGTTGAGGTTGTCGAAAGTGACCAGCGGCTTGTATTGATCGAGGGCCTCCAGGGTTTCGCGCGGCTTGGTGGGATTGGCGTAAATGATTTTGTCCCAGATGAAATCCTGCTGCTCTCTGGCGGGCAGCCCCTTGATGTTCTCGTACACCAGCCTGAATTCCGCCAGCGAGGCCACGTCGAAGCTCGCTCCGATCTTGTAGAGGCTGCGGACGATGGCCGGGTCGGGGTTCGCCTTGACGGCGTAGTAGGCCTGGACCCGGGGCATGTGCCGGTGGAACGATTTATAGTTGGCGCGAACGACGTTGTGATCGATCACCACCACCGGTGTGCCCTCTTTGCGGGCGATGTCCTGCAGTTGCTTCTTCGTCATTCTCCTAGATCGCAGGGTCGGACCCGTCGATCATTTTCACCTTGTTGTGGGCGAAATATTCCTTCGTCAAGGCCTTGACCAACTGGGGCCGTTTGTCATAGAGGCGCTTGAGGGGGCGTTTGGCGTGGCGGGCCAGCGCGTAATGGGTGAGGATCGGGAGGGCGATGCTTGTGTCGGTGTAGCAGACCACGGCATCCGGCAAACGGTCCGGATCCACCTTGCCCCAACTGACCGCCTCGCTGGGCGTGGCGCCGGAAAGGCCGCCGGTGTCCGGGCGGGCGTCGGTGATCTGGAAGAAATAATCCTGGCCGTACTCCCTCATGCGCAGGACTTCCTGAATCTGAGGCTCGGTTTGGAGCATGAAGTTTTTGGGACTGCCGCCACCCATGAGCATGACGCCGCTCTTGCCGCCGGAGCGCTTGGCGCCCAGGACAATGGCGGTGGTTTCATTGACATCGATGGACGGATTCATGCGCAGCTTGTTGCCGCGCAGTTCCACGCCGGCCACGTTCATGCCGATGGTCGAATCGCCGGGCGATGAGGTGTAGCAGGGGACGCCGGCGCGATAGGCGGCCGCCATCACGGAGACATCCTTGAGGCCGGCCTTGCGCTCCCATTCGGCGGCGTAGCGGCCAATCAGATAGTGCAATTCCGCGGTGCCCATTTCCTTCTGGAATTCAGGCTGGATAAGAATGTTGCGGAGGATTTCGTCCGTGGCCATCAGGCAGTCGCTGTAACCGATGAGGACGTCATAGACGCGGACGATATCGTTGGTGCGCAAATCGGTGTCGTCAAAGAGGTGGCTGCCGACGTGGACGGGGAGATTCAAAGCGAAGTGCAGATCGTGGTAAAGAATGGCGCCGGTGCTCACGATCCAGTCCACGAATCCTGCCTTGATCAACGGGACAATGGAGGAGCAGCCCAAGCCGGCCGGGGTCAACGCGCCCGACAAGCTCATGCCGAGGGTCACATCCGGTTCGAGCATACGCTCGGTGTACAAGCGGCACACCTCGCGCAAGCGGGCGGAGTTGTAGGCGAGGAAGCATTCATCGATCAGGTCGGGGAATTTTTCCCTGCCGGTGATGCCCTTGGGCATGATGCGCTTGCCAGCCAGGTACTTTTCACGGTGCGGACATTTCTTTTTCAGCAGCCAATCCGGCGTTTCGGTCAAATCTTCGCGGTGACGGCTTGTTCTCTTCGTAGTCATAATTTTCAATTCAATCAGTTTTCCAGATTGCGCGGTGAAATATACGCGGTCGCCTCCGCTTGCCAACCCTTTAGTTGCATTTGTTTGTTTTGGAGCGCGGGCGTCGCTTGAAGATTCAAAGGCGAAATGTCATACTTTCGCGCCATGTTGAAAGAACGTTCGGCAGACAGAGTCGCGCGCACGGAACGCATTATTCTCGGGCTGCGGGCTGCGTATCCGCAGGCCCGTTGCGAATTGGATTATTCCAACCCGCTGGAGTTGCTCATCGCCACGATTCTCTCCGCGCAATGCACCGACCGGCAGGTGAACATCGTCACCGGGCCGCTTTTCAAGAAATACCCCTCGGCGCGGGATTATGCGGGGGCGCCGGTGGCCGAATTGGAGGAGGACATCCGCCGCATCGGCCTGTATCGCAACAAGGCCAAAAACATCAAGGCGGCCTGCCAGGCGTTGGTGGAAAAACATTGCGGCGAAGTGCCGCGCACCATGCAGGAGCTGACCGAATTGGGCGGCGTGGGACGGAAAACCGCCAACGTCGTCCTGGGCAATGCGTTTGACATGAACGAAGGAATTGTAGTTGACACTCATGTCGCCCGGCTCTCGCGGCGGCTCGGATTGAGCGCGCAGGCGGCTCCCGAGAAAAATGAAGCTGATTTGCAACAACTGGTCCCGCGGGAGGATTGGACATTGTTCGGTCATTTGCTGATTTGGCACGGGCGGCGGCGTTGCATGGCGCGCAATCCGGATTGCGAGAATTGCGAGATCAAAGCCGATTGCCCGGCGGGCCGCCAATTGCTGAATCCCAAACTGACCGCCGAACAGCGCAAGAAATTGCGGATGCGAATATGAGCGGCCCGGGATGGTATTTGCTGCAACAAGAGAAGCAAACCGCCGCTTACAACATGGCCCTGGACGAAACCTTGCTGGAAAGCGCGCCGGGACTGGGGCGTCCCGTGCTGCGATTCTATGGCTGGCTGGAGCCGGCGGCGAGTTTTGGTTATGCGCAGAAATACGCGGACATCGAACGGTGGACCCTGTTGCGTCCCTTGGTGCGGCGGCCCACCGGCGGCGGCCTGGTGCCGCACGATGCCGATTGGACTTACAGTGTTGTCATTCCCGCGCGACATCCCTGGCACCGGCTCAAGGCGGCGGAGAGTTACCGGCGGGTTCATGAATGGATTCGACACGCGTTTGCCCAGGTCGGCGTCCCCACCACCTTGGCGGCGTCATCGCAAAAGGAAATGCCAGGCCAGTGTTTTGTCGGCGCGGAGAAATTCGACCTGATGTGGCACGGCCGTAAAATCGCGGGCGCAGCTCAAAGGCGGACGCGAACCGGTTTGCTCATCCAGGGATCGATCCAACCGCCGCCGATTTCCGTGACGCGGGAAGACTGGCAATCCGCCATGTGCGAGGTCGCGCGGAACCAATGGGACGTCGAATGGAGCCCGTTGCAGATCACGGAACCGCTCGCGGATATGACCCGGAGTCTGCAGGACGCGAGATATTTACAGGCGGGCTACAATCAGAAAAGATAGCTCCAGCAGGTGTCATTTGACCGGCTGGGTGGGCGGGGGCGGCTGGGGAGTGAGGCGCTCAATTTCTTTGGCGTAACGTCTGGCTTGGGAACTTTTATGGATTTGCTCTGCCATGTTTTCCATTTTGCGATAGAGGGGCAGCGCGTCCGGATAAGCCGGGTGGGCTTCGAGAAAATTGTCATACCAGGCCAGGGCTTGATCCATTTTGCCGGATGAGGCCAGAGTGTCTCCCAAGTCCAGCGTCAAGCGGACGGCTTGCAACGGGGTGGGATTGAGTTTCAGCGCTTGTTGCCAGGATTGAAGGGCGAGATTGGTTTGGCCTTCCATCAAGTACAAGTCACCCATCTTTTCCATCAACACGGCGCTCCGGCTGGTCACATCCACGTCCTGCAAGTACCTCACCAGTTTGCCGGGGGACGAGCCTTGGAGCAGGCTCAAAACCACGACGCGCAAGTACGACCACTCGATCAGCGGGCTGTGCCGCGCCAGCAACGCCTCGTGCAGCTCTCGCGGATTCTTCCCGAACGGCCGGTAAAGCGGATCGCCGATCACGGTCGTTTGCCAGGACAGCATCCCTTGCGAAGCATAAGCCGCCTCGCCAAAAGTGAAACCCGCCAGCCAGCGCGCGAAAAATAATCCCACGTTGGGCGTGCCGTCCAGAAAAGGCTCCTCGACGCATCCCATGGTGGCCGCCGCGCCATCAGCCAGCAACGGCCCGCACCAGTATTTGGTGGAATGGCGCAGGGTGTACGCGCTGTAGGAGTGCAGATGATAGGCAAACGCGCCAGGCATGAACTCGACATTCGGTTGTGCGAAAGGCCCGCAGACGTTCGGTTCATACCAGCCGGCGTAAAGCGCAATTTGGCTCATCGGAAAACCCGCCGAAAAGGTTTCCGGTTTGTCATCCACCACGGTTTCAAAACCGTACTCGCTGGAGGCCAGGGCGGCGTATCCGATCCAGTCATCACCCTGTTTTAACCCGCCGTTGGTCAGTCCGCGCATGTCGAAATAGGCCCGGCCCCACAAGCCGTTGCTTTCCGCTTCCATCGCCTTATCGACCAACGCCCCGGCGATGGCGGCGTCTGGCCCGTCGAGGCGGGCGACCATCAGCAGACCATGCAACGGATCGAGCAGGGCCGCGTTGGTCGCGCCATAAACCGGATTTGCAGTGAAGCCGGCCAGCATCCGGTGTGAATTGGTCCACGGCAGCAGGCAAAGTTCGGAGTCCACTGCCGCGCCATTGCGGCGGAAAACTTCCGGCAGTTTTTCCGCGCCGGGTTCCTTCAAAGATCCTTCCTCCGCAATCTTCAATGGAACGCCGTAACACAGCACGGCATAACGAATTTTGATCTCCTTCAATTTTCGCGTTCCGCTATCGGCGCCTCCGGCCTCCGGCTCGAACTCAAGGAGTTTCTCCGCCTCCAGGAAGTGGAGCAGCGGATTCTCCAACTGGTCCCGATACTCGCTTCGCGTCATCACCTCGTTCGTGGTCAAATTCAATCCGACCACCTGATTCTCCGGGACGTGGCGCCGGGCGATATAATGGTCCGCCACTTGTTTGGACTCGGGCATCTGCGAGTTATAGACGACGACTACGGTATCGCCAGGTTCGGCGGCGGGGAGGGCGACTCCGGCCAAACTGAAAATAAAAGCCGAAATAATCGTGAATAATCGCATATTAACTTATCTCGACACGCAAGCCGTCATACGCAAACCACACGCCTTCAGGCAGTTCCGACTGGGCGGCGTCGTGGTCGTAATCGTGGGTCAGATGGGTGAAATAAGTTCGTCCGGCGCCGATTCGCCTGGCGGCGGTCAGCGCTTCGTCCAGGCACATGTGGGTGGGGTGCGGGGTACGCCGCAGGGCGTCCAGCACGGCGACGGCGACGCCGCGCACACGCTCCACCGCGTCGGGAGGGACTTCACTGCAATCGCTCAAATACGTCAGGCGCTTTTCGCCGTTCTGCATGAACAAATAGCCGGTGCTGCCCGATTTCCCATGCGGCAGCGGCAGGGGAATGATTTCCAAATCGCCCAGGGAAAACGGCCCGTCAATCACGTGCGGTTCAGGGATGAAATAGCCCTTGGGAATGTTGGGATTGCCGAACGCATATTTATAAACCCGTTGCAAATCGGCCATGGTGGCCGCGTTGGCATAGATTGGCAGGGCGGTGCCGCCGCGCAGGTCGCAAAAGCGCCGGCAATCATCCAGGCCCATGATATGGTCGGCGTGGGAATGGGTGAAAATGACGGCATCCAGGCGGCAAATCTTCTCGCGTAGAATTTGGATGCGGAATTCCGGGGTCGTATCGACGACCAGCTTCACTTCCCCGGTCGAGACGTAGATGGAGGGCCGGGTGCGGTGGTTTTTGGGGTTGGCCAGGAATTCCGGCGGATATTCCTTGCCGATGATCGGCACGCCCTGCGAAGTGCCGCTGCCCAAAAAAATAAAGGAGAAAGACATGGATCTTGTAATTTACACTCCCAATGAGTGCCTTCTCAGACACGCATTATAGGCATGAGCCTATGGCAAAAGCAAAGGGCAACGGCTCCTTGCGCTGCGGATCATCCGGCTGATCATCCGGCTTGCAAATCCATCGAACGTCATTTAACCTTCACTACATGAGCAGCAAAGCCCAAGCCGTCATCCACGAATTCAACAGCTTGCCGCAAGTGGAACAACTGGCCGTCTATGAAGCAATTGCCCGCAAGGTGACGCCAGCGGACTACGGGCCACTCTCAGATGACGACTTAACCGCAATCGCCGCGGAAACTTTTGCATTGTTGGATCAGGAGGAAAACCGTGCCCAGTCGCGGTGAAGTTTGGCTGGTGGATTTAGGAATGATTCAAAAGGTTCGGCCCGCGCTGATTCTGAACCGCCCATTCAAAGAAGCAGACCGCGCATTGATCAGCGTGATTCCCCACACCACGGCGTTGCGCGGTTCTGATCTGGAAATTCGGGTCAACGTCCCCTTCCTTCAGCCCGGAGCCTTTCTGGTCCAGAACCCCATTACAATTTCGTCGGTGAAAGCCGAGCGATTCCTCGGCCGATTGACAACGCAACAATTGGGGTTGGTGGAAGCTGGCGTGCGCAATTGGCTTGGCCTGTAAACCCAAATGGGTTTTTCGTGATCCGCAGCCTCCGGCACCCTTCTGCCCGCCCGCGCAATCAGAAAAACGCCAAGATTTAGATTCGCTTGCCTAGGGCCAGGGGTGCGCTCCGAATTGCCCGGCTTGCTCCGCTCCGGCTGAAATGAGCGCATGGCCGGCTTGACCACCTCCGATGGTTCAACTGTTGCGGTGACAAAAGTTACGGAGTATCCGACTGGTGGAGCACATTGAAGTGCATGTGAACAGCCAGACGGCTTTTTAATAATTTGCCTGATGATCACCTGCGCGGAGCAGGATTTCCAAACGGTTTGCTCGGTGGGTTCCTTTTACATCCTTGCCATCCAGCCGGACGCTCTCGTGACCGGCACGATACGGAATGGATAGCGTGGTTTTTATCCCCGGCGGAACCGTAAGGGTGAACGTCAGATCAACCCTGGTAGTTGTCCAAGAGACCGGCACCGGCCCGTATTCGGTAACAACGGTTCCCTTCGCTGTGACCAGGTCGGCCAGATGAGGTTCAATACGAAGTTCCTTGAAAGAAACCGGGGCATCACGGCGAACCCCCAACACATAGGCGCCAAGAAAATATCCGGGATACATTCCGTAGATATGCGCCTTGGAACCTCCGTCAAAATCCTCCCACGAACACTGCCATGGCGAAGCCGCCATCGCCGACCATTTTTTACGGAAGAGGTCGAGCACCTGCTGGTCATAAGCCGGCTCATCCATTGCATAGAGTTGTTTGGCCAGATAATAATAAGTCATCACGCGTGCGTTCCCCACGGCCTCCTGTTTCAACGTGGCTTGCAAGACGCGCTCCCGCCGCTCAATTGGAACCACGCCCCGATCCAAGGCAAAGATGCTGGCATGAAGAGTTGGTGAAGCAAGGTTGTTTTCGCGGGGGAGAGAAAACTTCCGCTTGGACTCCGCAACGTCCGCATCGGTGAAGTATCCCGCATAATAAGTGCCCGCAGCTTCGTCCCAGAGCACTGTGTTGATTGCCTGTTTCAGATCGGTGGCGGCTTTGGCAAAACGGCGGCTGTCGGCTCGTTTGCCGATGAGTGCCGCCAGCTTGGCCGCATCCTCCAGCGCACGGCAAACAAAGACATTCAGCGTGGTTCCCTCACCGGTAAAATAGCCAACCGGATTGCCCCAGACGACCCAATCGCGGGCGCGCACCAAACCTCGCTCGGTGCGGCGATCCAGAAAGTAGTCCATCTGGGCGACCATTGCCGGCCAGATTTCCAGCACCGCGTCTTTGTCGTCAGTGGCTTCTTCGTAAAGGCGCACTCCCTCAACCCAGTCGCAAGCCCGGTCTTCCATCTTGGCGTGGATATCGAAGCGATCGGAACAGGTATGAGCCTTCACCCAGCCACCGGGCTGCAGCGTGAGCGCCGTGCGGCGGATCAGTTCCCCCAGCAGTCTCGGATCTCCAAAGTTGGTGTGGCCGTCACTGCCGGTCACGGCCATCGCCGTGCGCGTGATGTCGTATCCCGGCGGCGTGTCATCCATCCACTCCACGCGTTCGCGGTCGGCGCAGTCAACATACGAATCCTCACCGAGCACCTGGCCGGAGCGGGCGCACATTGCCCAGAGTCGGTCCAGAAACGAATCAGAACTGGTGAAGGAAGCCGGGCAATCAAACGGATAGAGGCGTTCCACCAGCTTGAATCCCTGAATGGTCGCCTGCCCCTTGCTGACCACGACCGCGCCATTGGCAATCCCGCGCGTGTCGATGGTAAAGTAACTCTGGGGTCCGGCCTTGGCCACGTAGGTGACATCATAGGGTTCAACCTGCAACACCGTTCCCGCCACCGCTTCCAAGGTGATCATCGGATACGCCTGCACAATCCGGTCTGACGTGAATTCCAGTTTCTCACCGGCAGAAAGCGTAACCGGCAGGCTCACCCCGTTGGCAAAATGAACCGGGACGACGGTTTCCCTAAGGCGGGGAATTCGCCGCAAAGTGAGCGGCCCCCATAAGGCTCCCGAAATCTTGGACGCAGTTTTCCAATGCATATCGTCGTAACCGGGCTGCGTCCAGTCGCCGTCTTCCACGGTGGCGTCCACCAAGGATTCACCCAGGTCCGGCCAACTGGCACTCACGGCTCGGAAACGGGTGGAATCTGACCACTTCCAGGATTCGTCCGTGGACCAAAGCGTCCGTTTCCCGATTTTAAGCGTCGCAGTCAAACCCGGCGGATGCCTCATCACCTTGCCCCCGGAGAGGTTTCCGACACACAGCAGGGCAATGCTGTTTTCTCCGGCCTGCAAAAAAGCCGCGATCTCCACCGAGTCGTATTCAGGCCCGTTGGGCTGGAACCGGGCCGGACCGCGCTCCACGTAGGTTCCGTTCACCCACAGGATATAGCGGGCGTCGGCGAAGAGTTGCAGGCAGGCGCTGGCGGGAATCCGTTCCAGGTTAAAACTTTTACGGAATCCAACCGCCACTCCCGGATTGTCCCCGGTTGCCGCGGCGTCCGTCCAGATGAAGGCCGACTGAAGCTGCCGGCCGGCCGGATCCTGTACGATCCGAAGAACCTTGGTCAGCGGTGGTGCCACTTTTGGCTGCGGGTTCGCTATCCCAGGAACTTCCGCGGAACCATTGGGGACCGGTGCGGCATGGGTCTGGATGGCACCGCCAGAGAACATGACCACCAGCATGAAGCCAATCGCCGTTGCCGTTCCACTTAAGAATGAGCATCGAACAGCATTCATTTCCCATCCCAGAGGAAGCTTTCGCCTTTTTTCAAATGCAAGTTATGCGTGGTCGAGCCGTAACGAAGCCTTACGGGATTTCCGTTGAGCGAATGCACCGTGGCTTCAGTCAGCCTGCCGCCCTGCCATGCGATGTCCACCTCGAAGCCGCTGCGGGCCCGGAGTCCCTTCACCGAACCGTCAGGCCATGCTTTCGGCAGCGCGGGCAACAGATCAATAATGCAACCCTCTTCACCCGGAGCCTTTCGGTTTCCGTAACGCTCCTGGCTTTGCAGGAGCATTTCGGTGATGCCGGATACAGCGCCGAAATTGCCGTCAATCTGGAACGGCGGATGCGCGTCAAAAAGATTAGGGTAAGTGCCGCCACCGGTATCAAAAGAACTGCCGTGGCTTCCCGGAGCGTCGAGCAAATGCGTCAAAATCAAATAGGCGTGGTCGCCGTCAAGGAGGCGCGCCCAAAAATTGATTTTCCACGCGAGACTCCAGCCCGTGCCCGCATCGCCGCGGCCTTTGAGCGTGACCTTTGCGGCATTGAAAAGTTCCGGTGTGCCGGATGGACTGATCTGGCTGCTGGGAAAAAGGGCGTAGAGCTGCGAGACATGCCGGTTGTTGTCGTTTGGATTGTCCATGTCATCCAGCCATTCCTGAAACTGTCCCCATTTGCCGACCTTGAACGGCGGCAGTTTCGCCCGCAAGGCGAGAATCTGTTTCCGAAACGCGGCGTCCTTGCCGAGAATCTCCGAAGCCTTCGCCGTTTGGCCGAATAAGTCACGCAGCAGGCCGTTATCCATGGCCGGCCCCGCACAGAGACCGCCGTTCTCCGGCGAAAACGAGGGACACGTCACCATCCATTCGGGATGGTTTGGGTCGGGCACCAGATAATCCACAAAAAATTCGGACGCACTCTTCATCAGCGGATAGGCTTGCTTCAGGAACGCCTTGTCGCCGGCGAACTGGTAGTGCTCCCAAAGATGGGTGCAAAGCCAGGCACCCGCCATTGGCCACATGCCGGTAGGAGGAAAATCCACCGGAGCCGTGCCACGCCAGAGGTCGGTGTTGTGATGGACGACCCAGCCATCGGCGCCATACATGGTCTTGGCGGTCACGGCGCCGGCAACGGAAAGGTCCTTGATCATCCCGAAGAGCGGTTCGGCGCACTCGGAGAGATTCGCAGTTTCGGCGGGCCAGTAATTCATCTCGGTATTTATGTTCACCGTATATTTGCTGCCCCAGGCGGGGGACATCGGCGAGCCGTAATACTCCTTCCCGCTCATGTCCAGTTCGCCGGTGTGGAAGTTTGCACCGTTCCAGAGTCCCTGTAGATTGGCAGGCTGACCGCCGTGGCGGCTGGAGGAAATCAGGAGGTAACGTCCAAACTGAAAGTAAAGCGCCGCCAGATCCGGGTCGTTGCCCTTGGAAAAATTCGGTATCCGCTCGTTGGTGGGCAGGCTTGCGTCGTCGGTCCTGCCCAGATCAATCGAAACGCGACGAAACAGGGCCTGGTAATCGGCCAGATGAGCCGACTTCAACTGCGCGTATGATTTTTTTGTCGCGGCTTTGAGCGCGGCGCCGGCCCGGGCTTTCGCGTCGCCGGAAACGTCGTGGTAATTCTTGAAATTCGTTGCGGCGGAAATGATCAACGTGACCGAGTTGGCGTTTTCCACCGTGAGACCATCGTTGGTCACAGTGACTTTGCCGCCGTCATTTTTCGCGGCGAGCCGGGTATGGGCGACGATGACGCCGGGAACATCCACGTCGTGGATGGGAGTGCGGGCGGATTGGGGGATTTGATCCGGCATCCAATATTCCCTGACGGTTTTTCTGTAGTCACCAGCCCGGCCCTGCATCACGAGCGTATTGCCTTCGGCCGTTTGCCGGAAACCTTTGAGCGGCGACGCAAAGGCGGCGGTGAAACTGACACTACCGGGCTTATCCGCCGACATGCGAGCCACAATGACCTGGTCGGGATAACTGGCAAACTCCTCGCGGGTGTAGGTGATGTCACCAACCTTGTAGGTCGTGACCGCAACGGCGGTATCCAGATCCAACGCGCGGTAATAATCCGTGACAGGAAGGACGTTGCTCGGGAATGTCAGCGCCAGGTCGCCCAGAAGTTGATATGAGGTTTCCTTCATGGGTTGGCCCATCGCATTTTGGTAAAGCAAGCCACAAGCCTCTCTCTGCGCTTCCGGTGTGCCCTTGAAAACCAATTCACGCGCCTGCTTGACAGCTTCCAGTGCCGGGGCTCGTGCCGGCTGATACGGACCGCCGGACCAGATCGTGTCTTCATTGAGCTGCAGGTGCTCCATTTTCGTGTCACCGAAAATCATCGCGCCCAGGCGGCCATTGCCGACCGGAAGTGCTTCATACCAATTTGTTGCCGGCTGCTGATACCACAGCACATACCGACCGGCCGGACCATGGCAGACGCCGGCAACGGCAGCATCGAACGTTGACGGTGCAGGAGCAGGATCAGCCAGGGCACAACCATTCGACCCCGAAGAGATCAGCAGCGCGACAGCGCCCAAAGCAACAAATGGTTTTATAATGCGAATTTTCATGCGGCGTTGTTGAGTTGACACAAACTTACAGGATCATTTAAAGAACCTGTAAACGGTCCAACCTACTCCGTATAATGTCTGTTTTATAGAGCCACTTTCAATGAAAAGATAATCGATCAATCATTAGTTCGTGCAGGCCAATAGCGGAAACCCGTTCCGAGTAGGGGAGGATAACGGACCATGGCCTGGGGTAGCCCCTCTGGGAATCGGGGCGACCCCTGGCTGAATGATGTTCTCCCGTTGGGCGAATGATTGATGAATCTCACCCACTTTCAATCACCCATGCCATGCAGTTTAAACTTTGAAGTTCGGACCGGGAACTTTACTCTGCGGGCTGCCGCCATGTTAAGCACGTTGCGCATTAAGAATTTGGCCCTGGTTTCTGATCTCACGCTGCAATTGCAGCCGGGATACAATGCCATCACCGGCGAGACCGGCGCCGGCAAATCAATTATCATCGGCGCGCTGCACCTGGCGCTGGGGGAACGGGCGGACCGCGAGCTGATCCGCGCCGGGTGCGAGAATTGTTCGGTGGAAGCGGTTTTCGAAGGGCCGGCACTGCGCCGCCTGCAAAAATTCCTTGAGGAAAACGGGCTGGAACCCTGTGTCGACAACCAGCTCCTGCTCAAACGCGTCCTGACCGCCGCCGGGGCCAACCGGCAGTTCATCAACGGCTCCCCCGCCACGCTGCAAATGCTGGCTGCCGTGGGGCGCGAATTGGTGGATATGCACGGGCCGTACGAACACCAGTCGCTGCTGCATCCGGCCAAACAACTGGAGATTCTCGACGCCTTTGCCGGCCTGAATCCAACCCGTGAAACGTTCGCCGGCTTGATCCGGCGCAGTTCTGATTTGGAAAATGAAAAAGCCGTGTTGATTGTCGATGAACAGACCTACGCCCGCCAACTGGATCTGCTCCGCTTCCAGAGCCGGGAGATTTCCACGGCGCGATTGCAGCCCGACGAAGAGGGCCGGTTGACGGAGGATTTTCAACGCGCCGGCAATGCCTCGCGGCTGCTGGAGTTGTGCCAGGAGGCGCTCAACCTTTTGGGCGAACAGGAGGATTCCCTGTTGCGGCAGGCGGGCGCGCTGGGCCGGACGCTCCAGGCCTTGCAACGGCTCGATTCGTCCGCCGCCAGCTTGACAGGCCTCCATGAGCAGGCCATGTCGGTTTGGAACGAGTTACCCTCGGCGTTGCACCGCTACGCCGACGGACTCGAAGTCGATCCGGCGCAGCTTCAGAAATTGGAAGAGCGGTTCAATCTGGTTCAGTCACTCAAACGCAAATACGGAGCGACGCTGCCGGCGGTCATCGCCTTCGGCGAAGAGGCGCAAAGGAAACTGCAAAACCTGGAACAGCGCGACGCCGAGTTGGCGCGGATCAACGGCGCGCTGCAAACGCTCCGCGATGAGATAGCCCGCCTGGGCCGGGAACTTTCCGTTCAGCGCCACAAGGCCATTCCCAAACTGGTCAAAGCGGCCATGAAACAATTGCAGGGCCTGGGATTTCAACGGAGCCATTTCGAAGTCACTTTGCGCGCCGTCGAAACCCCTTCCGCCTCCGGCCTGGACGAAATTGAATTTCAGTTCGCGCCCAACGCCGGCGAACCGGCGCGGCCATTGCGCGCCATCGCTTCCTCCGGCGAGATGTCGCGCGTCATGCTGGCCCTTAAAACCGTTTTGGCCGCCGAGGATGAAATTCCGCTGCTGGTCTTCGACGAAATCGACGCCAACGTCGGCGGCGGAACGGCGGTGGTGGTGGGGGAGAAGATGCGGGAAATCGGCCGCCGGCACCAGGTGGTCTGCATCACGCATTTGCCTGCCGTGGTCGCCAGCGCCGCCGCGCATTACGTCGTCACCAAGCGGATCGAGTCGGGCCGGACCATATCCGAAATCACAATGCTTGACTCCGCGCAACGCGTGCGTGAAATCGCCCGAATGCTGGGGGACCAGACCGACACCGCCCTGCAGCACGCGCGGGAAATGCTGGAAAAGGCCGGAAGCTGAAGTTTGGCGGGAGCATCTGGAATGGCGAAGTCCGATTTTGCGCCGCCCACTTTTTGAGCATGAAGTTAACTGTGCGTTTCGTCTCTTTTCCGGACGCCTTGGCGGCGGGTAGTTTGACAGTCGGTAGCAATATGCTACCATGACACCATGAGTCAACCGGTGAAGCTTTCGGATGTCCTGGTGCTGGATGCGCGTTTGACGGGCGAGATCGCGGAACGATCCATCGCCGGACAAATTGAGTTTTGGGCCAATTTGGGCCGCGCCATCGAACCGTTGCTGAAAGGGGATCAAGCCCTGGCCCTCTGCAAAATGGCCGGCCCCCGCCCTCTCTCGGAGTGCCTGGCGTCGGCCGATTCCTCCAAGGGCCGAAGACGGCTGGAAACGTATCTCAACACGCTGCCCTATCCGCATTACGAACCGGCCCCCAACAAGCCGGGGTTCCTGGTGCGCATCGATGAAGGCGGGAAGCGCACTGTCGGGCGTTTCGTCAACCGGCGGTTCCGGGTGGGTGCGCCCAGGAAAAAGTGATTTTGCCCCTCGACAAACGTCCCGTGATCGTCGCTCTGGCCGGATCAAACGGAGCCGGGAAGACCACATTTTACCATACTCACCTTCAACCCAGCGCACTGCGTCTGGTCGATGCGGACATCCTGGCGAGGGAACTGGGGATCGATGTTTATGACGCGGCGAAAATGGCAGGGGTGCTGCGGCAACGTCTGGTGGATCAACGCGAAAGTTTTGTGTTCGAGACCGTCTTCTCCGATCCGGCGGGCGACAAGCTGGCGTTTCTGAAAGACGCGATGAGGAGGGGCTATCAAGTGGCGCTCTGTTTTATCGGCATCGGCAGCCCTGAAACTTCCGATCAACGCGTCGCGATGCGGGTCTCGCAAGGAGGCCATGACGTGCCGTTGGCCAAATTGGTGACACGTTTCCCGCGAACGCTGGCGAATTTGAAAGCCGCGATTCCTGTTCTGCCTCATGTGATCATCTTCGACAACGATGATTTGAATCATCCCTTCCATCGCGTGGCGGAGTTCGAAAACGGAAAAGCGACCTTCCTGGCCAACCCGCTGCCAGGTTGGCTTATTCCCTTGCTCCAGCAAAGCCGTTGATCCGCCCGGGCTAATAGACTCCTTCGGCGATGGTTTTTTCCATTGCGCCGAAGGGGCGGACTTTGCCGACGCCGTACCAAGCGTACGGCGGGCGCGGTTCGCGGCGGATGGCTTCGTCGCGCTCTGGATATCGCGGCATGAAGAATTCCCTGGTCGGGTGTTGAACTGTATTGCCACCTTTGCAGCGTTGATTTGCAAGCACTTACGTAAAATCATAGAGAAGCAAATCTCATCTTAAAGTTTGTGATAATTACCATTTCTGATTGACAATGAAGTGGCGTTTGATATTCTCTATGCATGACTACCAAGCCCTTTATTCAACAACTTGAGGTTGAACCCCACGCAGCAGACATTCGATTGGCCCCGGGTCGTCGCCGAAGACGGCTGGGCCTGATTCTGGCGGCGGCATGCTGGCTGGGTGTCGCCGGTAGCGCTATCGGGAACGGGGCCATCCTTGAGCCAGGGCCGGTGATGAGCGTGGCCCGCATGGGGCACTACATTGTCCAGTTGCCGGATAGCAGAGTGGCGCTGCTTGGCGGGCACGGGACGGGGTTTTCCGCGCTCAACTCCATGGATCTGTGGACGCTGGCGAACAACAGTTGTGTCAATCAGAGCCTGCCCTTTGTCTATGACATGGGCGCGCTGATCCCCCTGGCCGACGGCACTTACTTGATGGCGGGAGGGGCCGCCGATTGGGGAGTTGCGCCCGGTTATGCTTCCGCGCAACTGTTGAGTCCGACGAGCGCAACTGTCGCGTCCACCGGCACCACGATGAACCTTCCCCGGATGCGCTGCAAGGGCGCGCAGTTGACCGGAGGCAGTGTGCTGATCGTCGGCGGATGGTATGATTACAGCAGTGGCACGTACGGCGAGATTTACACCCCGTCCAACAAAGCCTTTGCCGCAACCGGCGCGCTGAACAGCCCGCGGTCGTTGCCTTTGGTATTCCCGACGTCGGATGGCAAAGCCGTGGTGGTGGGCGGCACGGACATTTACGGCAGCTCCAACATCCCGTCCATCGAGCTTTACGATCCGGGCAGCAACACCTTCACAGTCCTGGCGGCGTGCGCGATTGCCGGGGAGCCGAACTGGGTTTACGGAGGCGTGGAGTATGGCGAGGACGTCGGACGGTTCAAAACCAGCGACGGCCGCTACGTGTTCCTTATGTGGGAAACGGTCAACACGAACACTGAGTACGCGCTGGCGTTTTTCGACCCGGCGAGCAAGCAATTCTCGAAGCTGGCCTTGACGCCGGTGTTTTGGAACAATCTGGCGGTTTGGCCACCCGTGGTGGATGCGGCCAACAACCGCGTGTTGATGCTGGCCGGGGCAAGCCCGGATGGAGGCGCCGACGCCACTTTCCGGGTGTATCAGGCGGACCTGGCCACCGGCGAGACGCTCGCCCTTTCCGATCCGTTGACGATATCCAACTACTATCCCGGCAGCGTGGCCACGACGCTCTTGAGGGACGGCCGATTGTTTGTCACGGGCGGCACCACCAGCATGGACTACAACTATAATTTCAATCCAGTGCCGAACACATTCTTCCTCAGCGGACTCAATCCACCCCCCCAGATCAAATGGCCCGTCCTTTCCAGCCGGACTGTCTCGTTCACGATTTGCTGCTCGATCGGATACTCGTGCCAGATCCAAAGTGTCTCGAGCCTGAATACCAGCAACCACTGGCAAACAGTGGACTGCGTGACCTTGACGAATTCGACTCAGGTATGGACCGACCCGGTGCCGTTCACCAATTCAAGCCGCTTCTACCGCTTGGTGCAGACAACGCCCCCCCCAGATCCAGTCGCCCGTCCTTTCCGGCCAGACTGTCTCGTTCACCATTTACGGCTCGATGGGATGGACCTACCAGATTCAAAGTGTTTCAGGCCTGAACACCAGCAACCAGTGGCAGACCGCGGGCAGCGTGACCTTGACGAACTCAACCCAAATATGGAGCGACCCGGTGCCTCTCACCAATTCAAGCCGTTTCTACCGCTTGATGCAGACAAACCCGTGATGGAAGCGAGCCGTCCGAAGTGGCGTGGAAGACGCATTGCAGTGGCGGTTAAGCCCACAAGTTCAAAGGGGTTACCGGGCAAACGAACAAAACTAATATGTCCTCACACAACGAAATCCGGCATAATCGTCCCAATTATACGGATTGTAGCTCCAGCGATAGGCGCACGTCGCGAGGTTGGCACGGTGCATCCAAGAGCCGCCGCGCAACACTCGGTTGTCTCCAGTTGCCGGTCCTGTCGGATTACTGGTGGATGGCTGGCCGTAAGGCGTGCCATCCCAATCCCAACACCACTCCAGTACATTTCCAGCCATGTCGTAAAGTCCATATCCGTTTGGTGCGAATGACCCCACCGGGCTCGTATAAGGCATCGCTCCGTTTGTAAAAGCTGCGTTGTAGCTGTTCGGTCCAAAATCGTAGCCAAGGGTGGTGTCTCCGTAGTAGTTGGCCTGGCTTTCAGAGATGGTATTGCCCCACGGAAACCGTTTCCCGTCCAGCCCGCCGCGAGCCGCCTTCTCCCACTCCGCTTCCGTCGGCAATCGGTAGCCATTGGCCGACCAGTTGGCATAAACAGCATCCACGTCCGCAAAACCCTCATAAACCTGCGTCAAACCAGCGTCCGTGTAATATACCGGAGTCAAACCCGCGAGCTGCGACCGCGCATTGCACCACTTCACCGCGTCATACCAATCCACGTACTGCACGGGATGGTTCGACGCCTTGCCCATACCGGCGGTGTCGAAGCCATATCCGTTGTTCGTGGCCCAATTATAGACCGACTGCCACAGACTGTAGCTCACCAGGTTCGTTTCCATGTAGAATCCCGTCACCGTTACGCTGATGGGGATGGCATCCATCTCGCCATCCAAAGTGTCCCCCATCGTGAACTGCCCCCCGCAAACGAACGCCATGCCGGCCGTAGTGGCGACCAAACGGAAAAAGATTGTGGCTGGGAGGTTGGTGACGGTGACGGCGGTGACCGGGACGGCATTACAGACCGGCACCCAGTTTGTGGAGTCAAGATTGGTGGTGCTCAGCAGAACGTAATTCGTGTCCGTGACCGACCAGAATAGAACGACTTGGTTGCCCGCCGCCGCAATATTCAAATTGGTTGTTTGCGCCAGAGCGGGATGAATGCCGGCAAACACCGCCAGCAACATGAATAGATGGAGGAATTGTGTTTTCATAAGACATTTTAGATTTTGTTCGTTGTCATTGCTTTCCTGTTCGACCAATCAATTTGTCCATGCATCCGGGTGAGGAATTGATTCAACCGGAAAACTGCCTGCGATTACGGCGAGTACACGCAGTAAAATCGCTGCGGGTAAAGCGCCGCTTGCGCATCAATGAACTGGAACTGGCCCAGCGAGACTTCCGCGACGCCGCCCAGGACTGTCCAGTTGGTCATCGGCAGCGCCAGATTCGTGGTGGCCAGCACGCCGAACAACGCTCCAACAGTGTTGGTGAAGGCGAATTGGTACGAACCGTCGCCGAGTGTTGTGAGATTCGTCAGAGTGGATGCGGTCGGAACCGGAACACTGACGTCGAGAATGTTCCCCTTGCCTGGGATGTCGATGAGGGGCAACAGCGGGTCCGAGGCGGGCACGCTGGGAATGCCATTGACGAACACCGTCACGAGCGCGTAGCCGGGCGGGAATCCAGTCACGATCCCGGAAGTGAAAGACGTGTCCGACCAGGCGGTGTCCGGATCGGGCAGCAGGAACAAAGTCTGCTCGTTGGCCAGACTGAGGAGTTGCACCACCGGGACATCCCCCGGCGAGGCCTGAGAGTTGCCGCACGAACCTTCGGAGATGCCCCGAAAGCCGGAGCCGCTGATCGTCAAGTTGCCGCCCAAAGCGAGTTCCGAGGCAAACGGGTCGAGCTGCGGTTGCCAGACGTTTGAGAAACCCAATCCAACGTTATAAACTTCCGCACTGGAAAGAGGATCGCCGAGGCTGTCAAATCCACCTGCGGCCAGCACATTCCCGTTGGGCAGCAACGTCGCCGTGTGATCCCCGCGTGCGGTGGTCAGCGGACTGGTGGCCGTCCACGTCCCGCTGGCCGGGTCGAACAATTCCGCGTTGTTGACAGGGTCGCCGTTGGAATCATACCCTCCCGTCACCAGAACCTTCCCATTGGCCAGCAAGGTCGCCTTGTGATCATAACGTGCGGTGACCATATAGGTAATGTCACCGGTGGCCATATTGGTTGTGTTCCTCCACTCCCGCAAGGCTGGGAAGTACAACATTGAGCTGGACGAAGCGATGCCGTTCTCCTCGCCCCCCGCGGCGAGCACTTCGCCATTGGGCAGCAACGTTGCCGTGTGATCACTGCGACCGCTGGTGCCGAGGTGGCCATAATGTCCTGGTACCAAACCATTCCTGTGACAGTCTTCGCAGTCCTTGGGTGGCGCCCACGTCCCGGTAACGGGATCGTACTGCTCCACGCTAACCTCCAAGCCTATGCCGGGCCCTGAACCGGGGCCTGCATCGGGTTCAGTATTCATTAAGTAGCCGTTGGCGTTTTTGCCACCCGTGACCAGCACCGTTCCGTCGGGCATCAATGTGGCCGTGTGACCATAGCGAGGGGTGTGCAGGTGGCCTGCCGGTTTGTCACTGGCATCCGAAGGCGGGGCGGTGTGGCAGGTGGTGCAACTTCTGGCTGTCAGCGGCCATAGCGACCAAAACCCCGTGGCCGGATCGTACAGCTCTGTGGCATTGGCAAGGCTGCTGCCGGTTTGACCTCCGGCGACCAGCACCTTCCCATTGCTCAGCAGCGTCGCTGTGTGCTGAGAGCGTTCAACATGCAGGTGGCCTGTCGGGCGGCTGTCCAAAGCTGCCGGGAACGGTGCGGATGCGGGGTGGCAGAGATTGCAACTGGCGGGTGGCACCGCCCATGTCCCGTCGTCCGTATTGTACTGCTCCACGCCATAATGGGTTGGCAGATAGCCGCTGCTGTTCATGCCTCCCACCACCAGCACCTTTCCGTTTGCCAGCAAGGTCGCCGTGTGACCGGAGCGTGCGGTGTGCAGCGAGCCGGTCACTGTCCAAGTCCACGTGGCCGGATTATATGACTCCGCGTTGGGCAGCCAGCCGGTGGGGCCAAGGCCCCCGGCGACCAGCACCATCCCAATGGGCAGCAACGTCGCCGTCTGGCTGGCGCGCATTTGGTTTAGCGCACCAACACCGGTCGTCCACCACATCGGTTCGGACGGATCATACAGTTCCGTGCTGGACAGAGGGACGGGGCCGCCGAAAAGGGTGGGTTCGTAGCCCCCCACGACCAGCATCTGTCCGTTTGCCAGCAAGGTCGCCGTGTGATGGGAGCGTGAGTTGTTGAGCGAGCCGGTTGTCGTCCATGTGCCACCGTTGTTGTTCGGATCGTATAGTTCAGCGCTGGAAAGACTTTCTTCGAGAACCCCCTCGTAGATCGACCCTCCCGTCACCAGCACAGTCCCGTTGGGCAGCAATGCCGCCGTGCTGGCACAACGTCCTTGGTTCAACGAGCCGGTCACCGTCCACGTTCCCTCTCCACTGTCCGGAGTGTAATACTCCGAACTATTAAGAACGCCGGGGCCAAGGCCCCCTGCAACCAGCACGGTCCCATTGGGCAACAACGTTGCCGTGTGACCATCGCGTGCGGCGCCCATGTCGCTGGCCGGCAACCATAACAAACCACTGCCGCCCGGAGTGTAAAGCTCGGCACTGGAAAGTATCGTGTTGGGTGTGCTAAAGCCTCCCGCGACCAGCACCCTTCCATCGGGCAGTAACGTCGCCGTGTGCATATAGCGCGCGCTGAGCAGATGATTGCCCTTCGACACCGTCCAATACCCGGTGGCTGGATCGTACAACTCGCACTTGGTGCTGGAGTTTCCGCTGATGTCCTCGCCTCCCGTGACCAGCACCTCGCCATTGCCCAGCAAGGTTGCCGTGTGATAACAGCGCGCGGTGTTCAGACCGTCGACCGTCGTCCACGAACCATCGGTTGGATCATACAGTTCCGTGCTGGAAAGAACGCTGCTGCCATCTGTGCCCCCGGCAACCATTACCTTCCCGTTGGGGAGCAAGGTCGCCGTGTGATTCATGCGCGCTGCGTTCGGCGAACTGGTGGGTGTCCATGTTCCAGTGGCCGGATCGTAAAGCTCCGCTTCGCAAAGAACGCCGCTGCTGCCGGAACCTCCCACGACCAGCACCTTCCCGTTGTTGAGCAAGGTGACGGTTTGACCCCAGCGCGCGGAGCTCACCGAGCCGGTGCCGGTGAAATTGACGGCATGCACCGACTGAATGACACATGAGTTGATTGCCAGCGCGGACAGCGCCAGTGCGAATTGAACAACATTTCCTGGACGAGTTTTCATTGAATCACCTTTTGGTTTGCAGTTTTGCGGGGAGGGGGACAAATGCGGCCACTGCCGTTGAGAAGGGGTTTTGAAACTCGAACCCCATCGTTTGAAGCCCGGATTGCACTGCTACGACTCGTTGTGTTTGAATCCTTCACAGCGATTCAAACTCCAACACTAAGTTAGAAATTTGTCAAGCGACAAATTTTGTATTTAATTTGCTAATTATCATTATTACTGGAATATGCACGATTGGCGGGAGGTACACCGATGTGAACGAGACCCCCAGTCAATAAACTCCTTCGACGATGGTTTTTTCCATCGCGCCGAAGGGGCGCACTTCTGCGACACCGTCCCAGGCATAGGGCGGGCGCGGCTCGCGGCGGATGGCTTCGTCCCGTTCCAGAAATCGCGGCATGAAGAATTCCCTGGTCAACGTGGTCAACTCGACGCGGCCCCATTTTCCGTAGTCAACAAGTTGATCGGTCTTGTTGGGATCGACGACGCGCAGGACAGCGCGGGGCTGGGGCGCGAAGTAGGTCACGGAAAACCGGTCTTCGGGGCGGAGCGGAACGCTGGCGGCCAGGCCCATCAGGGTGTTGCCGTAGGCGGGATAGAAGCCAATGCGGTTCTCGAGCACTTCTTCGATGATGTAACGGACGTATTGCGGCGCCATAGTTGTGCCGCCGCAAAACACGCCGCGGATGCCGGCGTCCCATAGCTGGATTTTCTCGCCCAGGGCTTCGAGCAGTTTGGGCGTGGTGAAGAGGCCGGCAATTTTGCGGTGTTTCAGGATCGTGACGGCTTGGTCCACCACATGGTCCATGTAGGCGCGGGCCGCGTCGAATTGTTTTGCGGACAGGACCTTTTTGACCCAGCGCGGGTCCAGATCAATGAAGTAACAGGAGCTGCCGCGAAAATTGGCGAGGTGCTCGATGGCCAGGCGCAAGCGGCGGGGCCCGGTCGGGCCGACCATAAGCCAGGCGGCGCCGCGCGGGAAGTCGGCGTCGGAAAGTTTGGCGGAGAATTCCTCGTAATCCACCTTGTAGTCGTCCCAACCGATACGTTGCTTGGGCATGCCGGTGGTGCCGCCGGTTTCGAAGATGTTGAAGGGCCGGCCCTGGAATTGTTTCGGGACCCAGACCTCCGGCTGCAAATCGCGCAGCCACTCGTCCTGGAAATGAGGGAAGCGTTGCAGGCAGCCGAAGCATTTCACTTCGGTGGCGGGATTCCAGCCAGCCCTTTTGGCCCAGTCCAGCCAGAAGGTGGACCCAGTCTCCGGCGAAAAATGCCAGCGCATCATCTCGCGGACGTGGGCGTCGAGTTGATCCTGCGCAGTTTGGATGGTGTCCTTCATTTCTCAGGAACTCGTGTGTCAAAATATTTGGCTATGGTCTCCCGGCTGGGTGGCGGGGTGGCGAGGGAGAAGAAAACGACGCAGAGGATCGAACCCAGGACCATCGGGAAAACCGTCATGTAGCCGTTGAGGAAACGAACGTCGCCGTTGGGTGCGCGAGAAAGAACTTTGATTGCATCGGCTCCCTGGCCGATTTGCCAGATGATGTCTTCCTTTGGCTTGGCGGCGGCGGGAGCGGCGGATGCCAGCTTGGACGGTGGTGCGTTGGTCGCGGCAAGATTTGGCGCTGTGTTGGTTAGGACCGCGGCGGTCGCGAGAGTGTTTGTCGAAAGCTTGGCGGCGGCGGCAGGCGACGGCACAGGTTTTCCCTGGAGGAAACCCGTGGCGATGAGGCTGGCCGCGACAAAAATGGTCGCTGCCAAAGCGCCCCATTTGGTGCTGCGCCGCCAAAACAACGCCGCCACCATGACCGGGGCCATCGCGGCAAATCCTGAAAAAGCGTAACGGATCGCGATTTCGAAAATGCCCTGCTTTTCCTTCAGCGCCAGCGCCACCAGCCAAGCGATGACCGTGACCACCACGATGAAGCCGCGCGCAAAATGGACGGAGCGGCTTTCGCCGAATTTCTCATGCCCGCCATAATGGGCGAAGACGTCCCTGGTGAACATGGTGCTCAGGGCCAGCACTTGGTGGGCATCCGAACCCATCACCGCAGAGATGATGCCAGCGCCCAAAATCCCGGCCAGCCACACGGGCGCGTACGATTGCAACATGCGCAGCAGGACGCCGTCGGGATCGGGAATTTTGCCCAGCGCGGCAAAGCCGAGCACACCGAGAAACACGCAGGGCAGCCAGATGGCCATGATGGCAATGGGATAGGCGACCACAGTTTGTTTGAAGGCGGAAACGCGGCGGGCGGAAAAACACATGATCGCCATGTGCGGGAACATGATCGAAGAAAGCGGGATCAAAGTGTAACTCCAGAAAGTCTGCGGAGGCATCCTTTCGCGCGTGACTAAAAAGCGCGTTTTGGGGTCCGCGGCCAATTTTTGCATATAATCGCCAAAGCCCAAGGGCAGGGCGTGGCTGATGACGGCCACAGCCACCGCACCGAAACAGAGAAACAGGGTCGTTTGCAGAATGTTGACCCAGACCGTGCCGCGCATCCCGCCGAGGAAGACGTTGAGCGTCACGACCACGGCTACGATGGCGCACCCCCAGGCATAGGGGATGAGCGGTTGATGGGTTTCGGGCGAGGCGGAGATATCGGCCAGGACGGTGCCGCCGCCCATGATGCTGATAATCATGTAGGGCACCAACATGGCGGCGCTCAACGCAAAAATCACGGTGCCGATGTGGTTGCATTCCCAGCGGTCGCGGAAGAAAGCCACCTGGGTCTGGTGACCGAATTTTTTGCCGATGGCCCAAAGGCGCGTGCCGATGAAAAAGAGGGTCAGGGGAATGACAAAACAGGAGGAAGAAGCCATCAGGCCGTAAATGCCGATGCCCTGCCGGTAAGCCTGGCCCGAGCTGCCCAGGATGGCGAAGGCGGTCATGTTGGTGGCAAAGATTGACAAGAAGAAAAAAATCGGGCCGACGGACCGGCTGGCGAGGAAGAAATCCTCGGTGTTTTCCCTGCCCCGACGCCAAGCCACGCCGCCGACGACCGCGATGACGGCGAGGTAAACCAATATGACCACGACCGGAATCATGAATGAGGCGGCGGGGGAGCGGACGAAGACGTTTCACGCTCCTCCAGGCCCTTCGGCCAGGCGAACCTGACCAGAACGGCCATCATGACGGCGGCAGCGATGGAATAGGCCGCATGATAGGCCAGACCGATGGGAAGGAACCCGAAGACCATGGGGCTGGATTGGCGCCAGTTCCACACGTCCTGATGCGCCGCATAGACCAGCGCGACAAGAAGAAATAAAAGGAGTTTTTTCATCGTTGGTTCGCACCCGGGTTGCCCAGTTCGAGTTCAACCTTCGGCTTCTCGTCGCTGGCCATGCGCTTGTGTTCCGCATCGTAAAAGGCGAACAAATGCGTGTTGGAATGGACGTAAAGCACGCCGTTGGCCGCGACTGGCGTCGAATAAATCGGGTCGCCCAAATTCGTCTCGCTCAGAATCCGCTTTTCCTTTTTCGCGGCGAAAACCACTAGGTCGCCGTCCTCATCGCCGCAATAAACCTTGCCGTCGGCGACCAAGGTCGAGCCCCACATGTGCGCCTTCATGTCATGCACCCAATAGACGTGGCCCGTCTCGGCGTCCAGGCAATGAACGAAGCCGGAAAAGTCGCCGATGAACAACAGGCCGTTGGGCGCGATGGAGACGGTGGAGAGGCTGCGATGGATTTTGTCGTAGCTCCAGATTTTGCCGGCCTTGGTGATGTCGCCGGTTTTGGTGGCGTCAATACAATTGAGCATGCCGACGCCCTCGCCATGTTCGGGGTCTTGGCCGACGGCGGCATAGACGCGGTTATGCCAGAAAACGGGGGTGGCGTTGATTTCGCTAGGGCCGTCCGGCGCCGGATATTTGTGCATGGCGTCATTGACCCGGCGCTCCGGCGGGTTGCAATCGTACCACCAGACTTTCTTCAGATACATGGTGTCCTTATCTTCGAAGCGGGGGTTGGGCGGGCCGGGCACGACGGGGACGATGGGCGAGCCGTCGCCTTTTTGCGGCGTTGCGTCGAAGGCGTAACAAATGCCGTCGCCGCCGCCGAAGAAAATGAGCTGGCGGCCATTGACCACCCCGGCGGAGGGGGAACACCATTCGCCGTGAAAAATGCGCGGGCCGATGCCGGCATTGTCCTCGCCCATGAGTTTGCCGGTGTGCTTGTCGAGCGCGATGAGGCTGGGGGAATTAGGGGAAGGGATGTTGACGTGCGTCCAGTCCTGGCCGTTGGAAGTGCAGGCATAAACCAAATCGCCCACAATGAGGAGCGAACAATTGGAGGCGTTGTGCGGGAAGACGCCCAGCTCATCCATCATGTCGTACTTCCAGACAATGTCGGCATCGTGCGGGCCGATTTTGGCGGGGGGGTTGCCCGGGCCGGCGACATATTGCGCTTCGTCCATGAAAGGCCCTTGGTTGCCCTTGGCCATGCCGTCGGTGGTCAGGCACATGACTTCACAACGGCTGGTGACGATATAAACGCGGTTGCCCTCGACGTTGGGCGACGAGAGCAGGCCGAGATTTTCCCAATCGTTGACCTTGCCCGAGGCCAGCTTGGGAATGACCAATTGCCAGAGAAACTCGCCGGTCTTTTCGTCGAAACACATCAGGATGCTGCGGTCGCCCTGGTGTTGGGGGTCGCGCGGATTCTCGTTGTTGGTGCCGATGAAGACCTTGCCATCGGCGACGACAACGTTGCCGTAGCTTTGTGAGCCCATTTTGACGGCCCATTTGACGTTTGGAACATTGTTGACATCAACTTCATCCGTCCCCGGCTTAAGGCCGATTTGGCTGTTGGTGCCGGAGGTAAAGTGGTCGGGCAGGCCGGTTTCCGTGGAGCACATGTTGCGGCCCGGATCTGGCCCGCCCCAGCGCGGCCAGTCGGCCCCGCGGGCGATCAAGCCGCCGGCCAAAAGTGCGGCAGCGACGCTGGAAAAACAGATGAGATTAGCTTTCATAAATTCAATTCGGGGTGACGGCAATATTGTCGATATACACGCGCATGTTCTGTGGCGAGAAAGCGAAGAGGCCGGGGCAGCCACAGGTGCTGGTGTGTTTGAGCGGCACCTCGATGCCCCAAGCGGCCGGTTCAGTGTCGCCCCGTTTCCAGGCCTTGCCGCGCACGACCCCCGAGCCATCCGCCACCACATCGACCCGCGCCTTCAAATGATACCACTCGTTGGCCGCCCAGTGAAAAGGCTGCATGACATCGAGCAGTTGCTCGTTGGAAGTCACTTCGAGGGCCTGTTCGTTGCCCTTGAGCGAGATGCGATAACGCTGGTTGATTACGCCGACGGTGGACATTTTCCGCTTGTTGCCATCGCTCATGACGTCAGCTTCGATGGTGTAATTTTTCAGGTCCGGCGAACCCATGAAGACGGTGGCGCGCTGGAAGAATGGGTTGTCAATCGTCTTGACAAGACATTTCGCGCCGTCCTTTTCGCGCACGTCGAATTTGAAACGAGCGCCGATCCACGGCAGGGGCGGGTAGGCGAATTTCGCGGGCGGCTCAAAGGCATTGCTGGCGGTTTCGGTGAGATTGAAACTTTTAAAATCCTGCCGGATGGGCAGGCCGGGCAGAATTCGCCCGCGGATGTAGCCGGCCAGGCCGTCCGCTTTAGCCTGGAACGCGCCGGCGGAAGGCGTTTTGTCCGGGGCCGCCACCAATTGTCCGTCGGAGTTAAACGAGGCTTTCAGGGTGGCTCTGACCTTCGCTGTGGGCGGGATGAAGGACGACCATTGGATTGACTTCGGGTCATCAATCGGGCGCACGGTCAAACCGTTGGCGTCGAGCGCGCGGACATGAAACGACACTGTGTCGCTAGGCTGCAACAGCAACTCGGAAGGAACGGCCAGCAGGCTCTTGGCCGGGCCAGGCTCCGGCCATTTCTCGACCGGCGCGGCGTCGGCGGTTTCGAATGAGGTGGAGGCGGGCGTGGCGGGGCCGAAGCAGTAGAGCTTTTTGGTGGTTTGCATGTAGATACGGCCGTTGTAAGCCGTGGGCGTACCGAAGCAGCGTCCGTCCAGCATCGTGTGGCAGAGGATTTTTCCTTCGTTATCTCCGGGCGCGATGACATAAAGCGCGCCATGGGCGCCTTCGGCGCTTTCCTCGCCGATGGCGGCGGAGGCGTCCGGATCATTGACGATGGGGGCGTAGATCTTGCCGTCGGCATAAAGCGGGCAGGAATTGCGCTGCTCAATGCCGAGCTTCAATCTCCACAGCACCGTGCCGGTCTTCGCGTCCACCGCCACCAAATAGCCGATCTCACTCGTGACATAAACGCGGTCGCCCACCAGGATGGGCGAGCTTGCCGAAGTGCGAATTTCATTTTCCCAGAGCAGCGCGTCGGCACGCGGCACGATCACGGGTTCGGCAGCGTTGGTGGGTGTGACATGCGGGATTTTGAGGCCGACCATCCGGCCTGGATCGTAGGGCGTTCCGTAAATGGCAATGATTTCATCATCGCCGTGCAGCAAAAGCGACGAGTTGATGCCCGCCTTGAAAATCGGAATCCGGAAAATGGGATTGCCGTTGCGGGCGTTGACGCAGACGACGGCACCGTCGCCCGTGGCGGCGTAAAAGACGCGCCGGCCATCCAGCCAGGCCAAAACGGGATGCGAATATGAATTGTCCTTCGGACGCCCGCCCGGAGTCGATGACCAGACGGCTTCCCCGGTCATTTTATCGAAGGCATAAAACCGGTCCGCAGCCGGGCCTTGCCCGCCCCAGTTGGCGGTGATGCCGCGGGTGATGACCAGATCCTGATCGACGACGGGCGAGGCGGTTCGGCCATTGGGAAAAGTCAGGCGGCCATATTCTTCCATCAACGAGTGTTCCCAAAGCTCTTGGCCGTCGGTGGTGAAGCCCGCGAAAATTCCCTGGGTGTCCTGGATATAGACGTTGCCGGTGTCAGGATCGATCGTCGGGCTGGAGGTGGCATAGCGCAGATAAATCGTGTCGCTCAGAAAATCCAGATAGAGCTTTTCCCACAATTTTTCCCCGGTGTTGGCGTCGAAACAAGCCACGCCCTCCGACAAATCCGGTCCTTCGCCGAGATAACCGAGGATGTAAATCCTGCCGTTGGCCGCCACGGCGGTGGACATGCCGGGGAAATCGGCCGTCCAAAGCGGTTTGGCGGCGTCCAGCGTGTCCGGCAGGTTTCTTTCCGAGGAGGTGCCGTTCTGGTTTGGCCCGCGCCAGTTAAACCAGCCGGTCGGGGCGGCGGGCGCGGCCTCGATCCCGGAGAGGAAAAGACAGAGCAGGCACACAACCGGTATTTTCAATTTCATAAATCAATAGAGGGCGCAGACCTTCCACACGATTATTGTCTTTAAAGCACACGGATATTGTTCTACATATTTTGGAATATGCAACATTAATAATACTTACACGTAATACTTTTGCAAACGCCCATGGCCTCCAAAAAACAAGTTTCCGCCTCCGCCGCCCTGCCCATCGACGCGCCCGGGCGGCGGCGGCTGCCCATCCTGCTCCGCCATGCCTGGTACAGTTTGAACCAGACGTTCCGCCGGCGCCTGGCGCGCAGCGGGTTGACTCCCGACCAGTTCACCGCCTTGCGCACGTTGTCCGAGCACGAGCCGGGGGGATTGACGCAGAGCGATTTGACCCGACTGATGGCCAGCGACCCGAACACCGTCGGCGCGCTGGTGGAACGGATGGAGCATGGCGGCTGGGTCGCGCGTGCGCCCCACGAAAAGGACCGGCGCGCCAACCGCCTGCGCCTCCTTCCCGCCGGCCGCAGGCAATACAGCCGTGCGCGGAAAATAGCCGCCGCGCTTCAAACCGAGGCGCTGGCGGAATGGAGCGAGAAAAAGCGCGAGGAGTTCTTGGAAAATCTGGCCTGGGTCTCGGAACGTTGCCGCGCCCTGGCTGACGCGCCGGTAAAAAAGGCGCGCCGGAAATGATTCAAGGCATTTCGATTAGCTCCTTCTCCTGATCCTGGCCAAAGACATTTGAAATTTTGAAGTCACCGACCCGGAAGCTCCGGTTGGCCGGATATTGCTTCTGCCGTCGGCACCTTCAAAACTTCAAACATCTTGTGTTTCTCCCCTTCCAGGTCACCGCCTAACTCAACGACCACCATTTCATCGAGCGGGAGTTGCTCCGCCGCCACACCGCCTTTGCCAAAGATAACAACCGCTTCACGGCCGCGGCCGATGTCCCGGCCCTGCAACGTGCGGCCGACGCTTTGGATGGCCCCACTCTGCAAAAGCGTGGCGGCTGAGGCGACATTTGGTCTTGGACCGCGCTTGATTCCAAGACCAAGCTCGTTCCCTGCTGGGACGTCGGACTGCGGGACGCCAGCGCGGCATATCATTTCATGCACGATCTGCGCGGGCGGCTTGCCACCAGCGTCCAATTGACCACGGACGGCTTAAAGCTTTACGTTCAAGCCACAGAGGAAGCCCTTGGCGCGGACATTGATTATGCGCAACTGGTGAAGATTCACGGCAATGAATCTGGCCTTGGAGGGAAGGCCCCGGAAGTGCGTTACAGCCCGGCCCAGCGCATGGGGGCACGAAAGGCGGTCATTTCCGGCCATCCTCATTACGCGCATATTTCCACCAGCCATACCGAGCGGCAAAACCTCACCCTGCGGATGTCCATGCGCCGATTTACCCGGCTCACGAACGCCTTTTCAAAGAAAGTCGAGAACCGCGAGTCGGCTGTGGCCCTCCACTTCATGCACTATAATTTCACCCGCATTCATACGGCCTTGCGCGTCATCCCGGCAATGGAGGCCGGCGTTGCCGATCATGTTTGGAGCTTGGAGGAGTTCGTCCGGCTGCTCAAATGAATTCAAACTGTACCACTTCCAGGGATTCGACTGACTTGCGCGCGCCTTGGCCTTCAGCTATGTTTTTTTCACTGATTTTGACATGCCTGTTTTTTACGATACGCACGCCCATCTCGGTTTTCCCGATTTTGCCCGCGACTTGCTCGAAGTAATCGAACGGGCCGCCGCCGCCGACATCGGCAAGATCATCACCATTGGCACTGACCTCGAGAGCAGCGCCCAGGCCATCCGTATTGCCGAACAGTTCCCAAACGTCTTCGCCGCCGTGGGCTGGCATCCTACGGAAGCCCTGGAAGCCCCGCCCGACGTCCGTCCGGCGTTGCGCGAGCTGGCGGCCCATCCCAAAGTGGTGGCCATCGGCGAAACGGGTCTGGATTATCACCGGCGTCCTGATGACGCGAAAGAGCAGGCCGGGTTCGAGCAATACAAAGAGCGGCAGAAGGAAATTTTCCGCCAGCAACTGGAAGTGGCCGCAGAACGGGGATTAAACTGCGTCATCCACCAGCGCGAATCGTTCGAGGACACTGTGGCGGTAATGCAGCCGTTCGCGGGCCGGACGCGCGGGGTGTTCCACTGTTTCTCCGAAGACGCCGGGGCGTTGCGCCGGGTGCTGGCCTTGGGATCACTCGTCAGCTTCACCGGCATCCTCACCTTTAAGAACGGCCGGAACGCGCGCGAGGCGCTGGCCGCCGCTCCGCTCGGCCAGTTTATGTTCGAGACCGATTGCCCTTTTCTGGCCCCGGTGCCGTTTCGGGGCAAGCGTTGCGAACCGGCCTACGTCAGGGAAATTTCCCTCCTGGCTGCGGAGGTCAAGAACTGTTCGCTGGAAGAACTCAGCACGGCGACCATTGCCGCCGCTCACGGTTTTTTCCCGAAAATGGACGGAGGTTGAACGCGCGCAAAACCGGCGCGCCAGGCGCAACAATGTTGACCCTGCGGGGTTGGATTGTAAGATAGAACGATGAGCAATTTAAACAAGGTGCTCCGGGCATTGGCGGTGCTGGCGCTGGCGGCCGTTTTGGGAACTTTGATCGGCTGGCTGGTCAGCCGGCGGGGGGACGTCACGCCCGTCGCCGCGCCTCCGCCAGTCAGCACGCCGCTGGCGGTCGCGCCGATGGCGGCCCAGCCTGCGCCGGAAACTTCGCCCGCAGGGCGCGAACCGGCGCACGTCAAGTTCTCGCGCCACCTCGACCAGGGCGCCGCCGATTGGGAACAACAGCTTGATGACATCCTTCTCGGCGACGACGATGACAACGGCAAGGCCGACAAAATCCTGGCCTTAATCCCGCGCGCTCCCGCCGCGGCCCAGCAGGAGCTGGCGCAACATCTGGTCAACATGGTGCAGGACGACCATTACGACGGGGCGGCCGAATTGCTGACCAATGCCGACACGTCCCCCGAGGTGTCGGGCGTGCTGATGAACGACCTGCTCAATCGCAGTAATTCCCTCAAGCTTCCCATGCTGCTGGCCATCGCCAGCAACAGCTCTCATCCCCTCAAGGACCAGGCGCTGGATTTGCTCGGCCTTCTCACCCAGGCAGATAACGGCACGAATTGGGACCAATGGGCCTCCACCATCGACACCTGGTTGCAGGATAATCCGCAATAATCCGTAATAATCTTCGCGCCTTATTGTTGTGGGATGAGTCGCGGGACGGCAGACTGCTGACAGAATGCAAATTTCATTGCCAACTGTTTTGCTGACGCCCGGCGCCGCCGACCGTGTCATCGCCGGGCATCCGTGGATTTATGCCGCCTCGGTGCTGCGCCTGACGGCCCCGGCCGCCGACGGCGCGCTGGTGCAAATCAAGGACCACCGGCAGCGTTTTCTGGGCGTGGGTTTTTATAACTCAAAATCAAAAATCCAAGTCAGGGTGGTTGCGCCGGAGCGGGTCGAGGTCAACGGCGACTTTTTCGCCCAACGCATTCGCGCCGCGCTGGCGGTGAGGCAGCGCCATTTGCCGCGCGCCTCGTCCTTCCGCGTGGTCAATGCGGAGAGCGATTTTTTGAGCGGACTGATTGTTGACAAATACGGCGACGTTCTCGTGGTGCAAATCTCCTCGCTCGGCATGGACCAGCGCAAAACGATGATTGTCGAAGCGCTCCAGGGGATTTTCTCCCCGCGCGCCATCGTGGAACGGAGCGAGGCGTCGTTTCGCAAATTCGAGGGGCTGCCCGAAAGCAACGGCCTTTTGAGCGGCACGTTGGAGGGGCCGGTGCAAATCGACCTCAACGGCTTGAAGTTCGACGTGGATATTTTGGGCGGCCACAAGACAGGCCTCTACCTGGACCAGCAAGAGAATTACCAAAAGGTGGCCGGGTTGATCCGGGGCGGGCAGGTATTGGATTGTTTCAGTTTCCTGGGGGGATTTGCGCTTCATTGCGCCCGCGCCGGCGCCGCCCATGTCCACGGCTTGGACCAGAGCGAGGAGGTGGTTGCCGCGGCGGGCCGCCTGACGCAGGCCAACGGGCTGGCCGCGCAATGCTCCTTTGAGACGGTCAACGTCTTCGACTGGCTCAAGGCCCGGACCGCTGTGCGCCCGCACGAGAAGGTCATCCCGGCATTTGATGGCATTATACTTGACCCGCCCTCCTTCACGCGCACGCGCGCCGCCGTGGACGATGCGATGCGGGGCTACAAGGAGATTCACTTGCGGGCGCTGAAGCTGTTGAGGACCGGGGGAACGCTCGCGACATTTTGTTGTTCGCACCACGTGGACGCCGCCATGTTCCAAGCCGTCATTCTGGAAGCGGCCTTCGATGCCCGTCGCATCCTGCGCCGCGTGGCGACTTTCAGCCAGTCGCCCGACCATCCTGTTCTGCCGGCAATCCCGGAGACGGAGTATCTCAAGGGCTTTGCCTTTGAAGTGGCGCGGTAACGCGGCTGGGGTGCCGTCGCTTCGTCAATTGCGGGCCGCTTGCGGCAGGGCGGCGATTTCAGCTTTGACCGCGGCAAAATCCGCCTGGAATGCGGGATTCTTTTTCATCTCCCGCACAATGGCCTGGGCGAAGACCCGGCCGGCATAAATATCGGTGGGATAATGCCGGGCAATCTCGACCCGATGCCAGCCGACGCGGCGCGCTTCCGCGAGGATGGCATCACGCTTGTCAGGAAACAAGTCAGCCAGCACCAGCGCCAGGACCATGGACTCCGTTGAATGGCCGCTGGGATAGCTGAAGCTCTTCTCCAGTTTGCCGGCGGCCAGGGTGGGATCCAAGACGTAAGGGCGCGGACGTTTCCAGAACTCCTTCGCGTCATCGGTCGCGTTGGCGGCGTCTTTCTGCACTTGATGGAAAAACTGCCCGGTCTTGGGATATTTGCCGGGTTGGAAAAAATCCCCGATGGCTGGCGCAAAAGTAAAGACAGAGAACTTCCTTTCAGCCATGGCGGCGGAAACATCATTGGTGGGAGCGGCGCGGCAAACCGATCGCACTTCGGCCAGATCGGCGGCTTCCTCCGGCGAACCGGGCAGCGGCGGCGGCGCAAGCAGTAAGATGGCGTCGGGTTGGCCGTCGGGCAGGTAATGCGCTGCCCGGGCCTGCAACGGCGCAACAGCCATGGCCAGCGCAAACAAAACGGGCGCAAAAAGGCCCGGAAACTGCAAACGGCGGTTCTTCATTTTGGAAGGGAAATTACGGGAGCATCAGCCGTTACTCAACATCCGCGCCGCCAATCGTGACCCCGTCGCAACTCCAGTTGATGTCGGGCTGGCCGGGATCGCAGGCGTTGTTGCCGTTACACAGGGTGCAGGTATAGATGTATTTGTAATATCTGACGTGGCCATCGCTGAAGCAGATGTTCGATCCCTTGCTATGGCGGGAGGACAAACGAGTCGTGTAGCATTCGCAAGAACACAGGATGTCAGCATTACCGCTGCCGGCTCCGTAATAGGGGGTTTCGAACTGCTCCGTGCGGCACTCGCAAAACAGCACGAATGCGGAAGGATGCAGCACATCCTGCTGCTTCAAGTCCACGCCATTGGGCAGGTCATTGTTTCCTTTGGAGTTCATGGCGTAATTGAACAGGATCTGGCCGGTCGGAATGGTCGTATCCTGCGGCAGGAGCGCCGCCGTGGGGCATCGATAAATGCTTTTCGAGATGTTGAAAGTGCTCGACGCGCCAGTGACCGCATATTGCCACAAGGCCTTGGACGCGATGTAGGGCGGCAGTGCATTGAACCAGGCGTCGCTGCCGATGGAGACGCCTCTTTGCTGGCTCATGTATTGGATATCGGTCAAGTCAAGCCAGGTGGGGGTCTTGGCCGTAGTAGCAGTGTAACTCGGCGGGGTCAGCGGAGGGTCGGGGGGGATTTTGCTGGTGGGAAAAACGCCCTTGCTGTCGTCCAGATACATGTTTTGGGCCAGGCCCCATTGTTTCAAGTTGCTGAAACAGGCGGCGCGGTTGGCCTCCTCCTTGGCCTTGGCCAAAGCGGGGAGCAGCAGGGCGGCCAGAATCGCGATGACGGCGATGACCACCAGCAGCTCAATCAGCGTGAAGCCGGAACGACGTTGTGTTTTCATGTCCAATAAAAATGCCAGTCCGCCCGGTTTCCCGCGGCGCGGACCTTAAATGTCAAGTATAATTATTACCACCCTCAACTTCCTGCAACGCGGAAATTTCAAAACGACGCGTGATGCTGCCACACTCATGTTACAAACTTATGAAGAATATGTGACAAACTTGTGACAAATAAAACGGTCGGCAAGTTGTCACAAGAATGTCACGCCACAGTCGTTGGCTTGTCACGCGCTTCTGTTTTACTTCGTCGCGTTCGTTGCGCCTTTCCGGCCGGCTTGCGGCTGGAATTAACAAAAAGAAACAAAAGTAGTAACAACACTGATCACGCTAAAACTGTTTGTATTTATGATGATGCAACCCATGAAAACCCTGAAATTCGCCCTGATGGCGGGGCTGGCCGGCTTGGTGGCGGCGACAGCCCACGCCCAATTCTCACCCAACAAGCTCGCCGTGCTGCGCGCGGGCGACAACGGCACCAGCGCGGCTTCGTCCCTGAACGGCGCGCATCAGGCGCCGGCGTTCGTTGACCAGTATGATCCGGTCACGCCCATTGTGATTCCGAACACCGACACGGGCACGGAAGGCCCTCTCTTTTCGGTGGCGATACCGACCAACGATCCGGAAAGCGGGCCTTACGAAGCCATGTGGTTTAACGGCCATGCGGGCACGGAAGGCTACCTGGCCCTGTCCGAGGATCTCAGCAGCCTGACCTTTACCGGTTACGGCGGGGACATCCTGGCGCAGTCAGGGACGCCGTCGCAACTAAACATCCCCCGCGGCATTTGCGTGATTAACCAGGCGGGTGCCAGCTCCATTGCCTACGAAGGCAGTGATTGGTATGGCCTTGGGGCCGGCAGCCAGACCAATCCCAGAGGCGTGGTTTCGGACGACGGCGTGGACAATTTCTGGGGTTCCGGCAGCCTGGACGGCACGGAATGGTACAACCCCTCCGAATCCGACCCGCCAGTGACGGTGCAGAATCTAAACAGCTCGCGCCAGGTCAAAATCATCAACGGGGTTTTCTACACCAGCCTGCAGGAAGGGGATGGCGGGGGCTTGTATCCGCAGGGCATTTATGATCTGCAGACCGAGGGTGGCGGGTTCCCGGTGACGCTGCCGATAGGCGACGCATTCTTCCTCAATCTGGTGGTTCCGGCTTCGGCGCAATACCCGAACGTGGAAGGATTTGACATGAACCCGCAGAGAAACACCGCCTACATGGCCGACAACACCTTTGGCATTCAGAAATATATCGAAGTCGATGGCAATTGGACCCTGGCCTGTTCCTTCGCCATGACGAACAACACCAGCACGGGCACGCCCGTTTATCCGGGAAGTTATACCGGCTGCTTTGGGTTGGTGGTGGATTGGAGCGGAGCCAACCCTGTGGTCTTTGCCACCACCACGGAAGGCAATGGCGGATATGCCAACTCCAACCGCCTGGTGCGCATTAATGACGACTACAACTTCACCGACGGCCAAGTGCATGACGTGAGCGCTGACCTCGTCACCCTCGCCACGGGTTGGTCGGGCAATATCGCTTTCCGCGGTCTGGCTTGGACGCCCAATCTTGCGCCTGCGATCACGAGCAATCCCGCCAGCCAATCCGTCGTCGCCCACACACCGGTGACTTTCACCGTTGGCGCGACGGCAATTCACGCCAACACCTATGAATGGTTCGTCAATGGCGTGCTGGATGCCAGCCAGACCACCGCCAGCTACCCCGTGTCTTCTCCACCGCTTGGTGACTCCGGCAGCACCTATCAGGTGATTGTCTCCAACACCTATGGCGCCGTGACCAGCCTTGTGGCCAATCTGACCGTCACCTCGAGCGCGACCTCTCCCAGCATCACCTCGCCCGTTCCGGCGCTCCGGGTGACCAATGCCGTGTATGACACCATCACCATTCCCGTCACCGCCTCTGGCACGACGCCACTGAACTACCAATGGTATCAAAGCACCAGCCCGGGTTCCTCGACCCAACTGAGCGACAGCGGCGACTTCACCGGCACGGCCACCGGAACGCTTATTATCAATGCCTCATCCACTTCGGACTCGGGGAGCTATTATGTGGTGATCAATAATGGCGTCGGTTTGCCATCGTCCAATCTTGTTGCCGTTGTCAGCGTTGTTACGCCGCTTCCGGTCATTTTCGTGGAGCCTTTGGACGAGGTGGCGGCCAGCAACGGCGTGGCCCAGTTCACTGTCTCGGCCTACCCTCTGGACGCGACGTATCAATGGTATGCGGGTGTTCCGCCCAGCGGGACGCCGGTGTCTGGCGCCCAATGGTCCGGTTCCCAGACCTCGACCTTGACGGACGACAACGTGCAAGAGTCCGATGGAACCAGCTACTACGTGGTCGTATCGTACAACGGCGGATCCGTCACCAGTACGGTTGCAACGCTGACGGTCGAGACGCCGGCGCCCTACTCCGCGTTGCCTTATACCTCGGTAGGCTCGGTCTATACGCAGAATTTTGACACCCTGCCGGACCCCGGAACCGTCTCCGTGAACAACAGCACCATCACCTTCCCAACGCCCACCACGGCCACCATTGGCGGCACAAATTACAATGTCAGCAACCCGTTTGACTTTGCCGCTCCCCTCTCCGTCTCTGGAGACCTGGGTTTTGGCGGTCTTAATCTACCCACCATGGTTGGCTGGTATTCGTCCGACCTCGGCAACCAGCAAATCCAGGCCACCTCGGGCGACAACACCACCGGGCTGATTGTCAGCTTCGGTTGCACCAATGCGATAAACACGGTCAACCCGCTCTACCCGACGAATAACCGCGCGCTGGGAATGCTCTCCTCGCCGGCCACTTCAGCCGGCGGCAATTCCGGCGACCCCGCCGACGGCATTTTTGCCCTGCGCATCCGTAACCTGAGCGGGCACACCCTGACCAACCTCAATCTGAGCTATGTCAGCGAGCTGTGGCGCAACACATTGAACAGCAATATTATGACGAACTGGTTCTACGTCGATCCATTCGGCACCAATACGACGCCCACCAATAACTGGACGGGCGGCCTCACCAACCTGCAGTTTTCGACGAACCTTGGAGGGGTAACGCATTCACTAAGCAAGATCTATGGCACCAACGCACCCATCGCGACAACCAATATGTCATTCGTCAATGTGCCGCTCGGCACCAGTTGGCCGGAGGGCGGCATTTTGTGGATTGTCTGGGAAGAAACGACCGCGTTGAGCGGGGCGCAGGGCATCGGCATTGACAACCTGGTCTTCTCCTCGGGCGGGCCGAGCTTGTCGATTTCCGAAACCAACATCTCGGGGGTCAACTCGGTGGCCATCACGTGGCCCCAAATGTTCACCTCCTACTCGCTCCAGTATAACTCCTCCGCCAGTGCGTCCGGCTGGCAGAACGTGACGATCTCGCCGCCCGTGGCCGAGACAACTTACCAAGGGATGAACATCGTCACCATGCCGGCCAGCGGAACACAACAGTACTTCCGGCTGATGGCTCCTTGATGATGCCTTTGTAAGAGAAGGAATCTCGCGAGCGGGGCAGGCGAAAGCCTGCCCTGCTTTTTTCAGACGCGAGAGCTGGCGGCATAAAACAGAGGATAAATCGTCACCTAATTGTCACCGAACAGTCGTTGGCCTGCCATGCGACTCTGAGTTAATGGCCGGGCATTGATTTACCAGCCCATAACGGCGCGAAGTTGAAATAAACCATAGCTATCCCGCAAGCGGGGCCGGCGCAAGCCAGCCCTGCTTCTTCTTTTCACTCGAAGAAGCAGGCCCTATTTCTTCTCGGTAACAACGTCCGGTTCCGGCGCTTTTGCGGCGGCGGACATGTCCGCGAGTTGTTCGTCGAGCACCAGCACGCCATGAGGGGGCAGATCATAATTGCCGCTGAAGGTGCGCTCGGTCAGGAAGTCATGCATGGGCTTGAAAAAGCTGATGCGTACCGGCGTGTTCTGGTGGTTGAGGAGAAAGTAGATTTTGGCGCCGTCCTTTTGCCGCAGGCTGACTTCAATGGTATCGGGCACTTTGAGCAACGGGTGCAGGAGGCAGATGGTGCGCAGCCAGGCTACGAGGTCGTAATAAAAAGCCTGCTGCGAGAGCGTGCCAATATAAACGGCCTTGCCCGCGCCAAAATTGTTCACTGTCATGGCGGGGCGCCCGGCATAAAAGTCCCGTGTGAAGGAAGCCAGCGCCTGGCAGCCTTTAGGCTCGATTACGTCGCACCAAATCCGCGCGGTATGCATCTGGCTGGTGTGAAAATTGCCTTTGAACGCCAGATGGTTCTCCTCCTCGCAGGGCAGGGGGTCGAATTCCGACACTTCCAGGCCAAAGACATCGGTCAAATCGTGCGGAATGCCGCTGCTCGCCGCCATGTGATGCTCATCGACAAGTCCCGTGTTGCAGGTGGCGACGAGTGTGCCTCCGTTATGCACGTAAAGCTTCAAGGCGTCCGCCTCCCCGCCAGCCAGCAGGCTCAGGGACGGCGCCACGACCAGTTTGTATTTGGAGAGGTCCTCAGTCGGCCGGGCAAAATCGACCGCGATGTTGCGGTCATGGAACGCGGAATGAAAAAGTTGGACGTGCTCGCGCAAATTGAAATACTTGGTCGGCTGCCGGGGCAGGGAGAGGGTCCAGTCGTTCTCATGACTGTAGAGAATGCAGACCTCGGCCTTGACCGTGGTTCCCTTTAAAGCAGGCGCGAGGCGCTTGAGTTCCTGGCCGATCTGGCTGATCTCCTTGTAAACCCGGTTTTCGCCGCGGCCGTCGTGCGTCAGGATGCCGCCGTAGAATTTCTCCGGCCCAATGCGTGGTTGCCGCCAGAAAAAGTAGAGCACACCGTTGGCGCCCCGGGAAATGGTCTGGTAAGTGAACAGCCGCACCACCCCCGGCCGCACCAGCGAATTGACATCCTGCCAGTTCACATGCCCGGCTTTCTGCTCGATGACCCAGAAGCCCTCCTCGCCTCCCGGCAGTTTGGCTCCGGCCTTTTTCAGCGACCGCAGCATGTCCAGTTCGCAGGCGTTTTCGGACGATTTGGATTTAATGGTGGCGTTGCTGTTGAGCGACACAAAATCCAGCGTGTCGCCCATGTCAAACAAATCCAGGTTCTGACCAAAGACGCGCAGATTGGTCGTGACCGGCGCATGGGGGGTCAGTTCCCGCAGCAAATCCGCCTGCATGCGGACGAAGGCCACGATGGTGTCACTGCTGAAGCGGCGCCAATCCAGCATCAAGGCCGGGTTGTGCGGCGCGGGCGCGGTTTTGGGCATCGGCACATGCTCCCACTCGTTGACCACTTGGCCCCAGAAGCGGGTTCCCATCATGTTATTGAGATGGTCCACTGTTCCGTATTTGGCCTTCAGCCAGGCATGCCAGTCCCGCTTCGTCTCCTCGTTGAAACAAGGCAGCATCGAATGGGCGCCGACGTTGTTGTCGATTTGCCATCCGATCAATTGGGGATGCTTGCCCAGCGCCTCGGCCATGGCCCGGATGATCCGCTTGGAATATTCCCAATACAGATCGCTGTTCAAACAACAGGCGTGGCGCGTGCCGGAGGAGAGTGGCAAGCCGCGTTCATCCACGGGCAGGATTTCCGGATGGTTCTTGGTCAGCCAGATGGGCGGCGCCGCCGTGGGCGTTCCGAGAAAAACCTTGATCCCCTCCTCCCCCATCAAATCCATGACCCGCTCCAGCCATTTGAAATCATATTCGCCCTCGCGCGGCTCGCACAGGCCCCAGACGAATTCGCCCATCCGCACCGCGTTCATGCCGGCGGCCACCATCAGTTCAATGTCCTGTTTCCAACGCGCCTCGGGTTCCTCGGCGGTGCCGGCATAAGGATAGACCCAATGCTCCGGGTGATAATCAGCTCCGAAATACATATCAGCTACAATTCAGACCGGTGTCTTGCGCCAGAATAACGCCACTGGGCCGGGAAATGCAAGGAGAGAAAACGACAAGAAATCTAATGTGTCGGTTCGGGCAAATGGAACGCGCTGCCTGTTTGATAGAGTTTCATCTCAATTTGCAGTTGCCCGGCCAGCCTGGTATTGGATTGCGCTGCGGCCAGGGCCAGGGCGCGTTGCGCCGTTTCCAGCGCCTCGGAAAACCGCCCGGCTTCGGCCAGGGCGGCGGCGAGGGTGTGGAGAACGACCGGATTTCCCCCGCCGGTCAGCGCGTTGGCCTGCCGGGCCAGTTCCACCGCCTTGTTGCCATCGCGTAGCGGCGCCTCTGGACAGGTGGCCAGGAGCCAGGCCAGATTATTTTGGATCTCTGGATCGGCAGGTTTGAGTTGCAGCGCCTTCTGCAAATGGCTGATCGCTTCGCCCGCCCTCCCCGCTCGCGCAAGAACAATGCCGAGGCTGACGTGGGCCACCTCGTCGTCGGGTCTGATTTGCAGGGCCAGTTGGTATTGGGTGACCGCGTCGTCGAGTTTTCCTTTTTGCGCAAGAGCGTTGCCGAGGTTGACGCGGGCTTCGGCATAGTTCGGATTGATGTGCAGGGCCGCCTCGTATTGGGTGATCGCGTCATCCACTCTGCCCCCGGCCAGAAAAGCGACTCCGAGATTGAGGCGGGCTTCGGCGTAGTTCGGATTGATGTGCAGGGTTTGTTGGTATTGGGCAATAGCGTCCTCCACTCTTCCGTTCTTGCGCAGGGCATTGCCGAGGTTGAAATGTGCATCCGCGTAGTCTGGATTGATGTGCAGGGCCTGTTGGTATTGGGTGATGGCGTCATCCACTCTGCCCCCGGCCAGAAGGGCGGTTCCTAAGTTGAGGTGGGCGGCGGCGTTGTCCGTCGTGCAGGCAAGCGAGCGGGACCACAAGGCTTCGTCGTTTTCCCAGGAGGCGGTCTGTTTCCAAGCGCAGACCATTAACACTGCGATGATGCCCGTCATCAGGCTCCCCGATGCCACGCGTAACGGCCCGCGCTGCAGCCACTTCACCCCCCATTCCGCCACCAGCCACGCCACCGCCAAATAGATCCCAATCTGCGGCAGGTAGGTGTAGCGATCCGCGTGGGCCTGCACGCCCACCTGGATGATTCCCGCCACTGGCAACAGCATCACTAAATACCAAACCCATCCCGTCAGCAGCCACGGCTGCGTCCGCCGCTCTCTCCACACCACCACTGAAAGCCCGGCCAACAGGGTTCCGGCCAGCGCCACTTCCCACCCCGGCTGGCCTTTTTGCGGATAGGGATAGAGCAAGGCCAACCCCGCCGGCCAGACCATCTGCCCAAGATAGCCCATGCTGGTCACCAACGCGTTGCCAAATCGGAGCGGCAAAGGAAGTTTTTCGGTCGATAGAATCGCTCCGGTCTGCGCCAAAAAGGTGATGACACAACTGGCGGCGGAAAGTGCCAGCAAGGGCAGCTTTTCCAGCGCCAACACCGAAAGCTTTGTGCGTCCCGCCCGTTGCAATGGCCAGTAATCCAACAACAACAGCACCACGGGCAGCGTCACCAGCATCGGCTTGCACATCAGCCCCATCGCAAACGGAAGCATCACAAGCCCGTATCGGGCAAGCGACCAGGGACGGCGCGCATAACGGACATAAGCCGCGAGGGTCAGCATGAAGAACAATCCGCTGAGCACGTCTTTGCGCTCGGCCACCCAGGCGACGGATTCAACCCGCAACGGATGGATGGCGAAAACTGCCGCGACAAAGGCGCTGCGCCAAAGGGCGCCCGTCATCTGGCGCAGAACCAGAAAGAGCAGGATCACGGTCACGGTGTGAATCAGGACGTTGGTGGTATGATGTCCGCCGGGATGCAGCCCGTATAATTGGCAGTCCAGCATATGGGAAAGCCAGGTGAGCGGGTGCCAGTTGTCGGCGTGAAAGACCGTGAACGCCCAGATCATTCCTTTGAGCGTCAGACCTTGGGCGACGATCGGGTTGCCATACACATAATCCGGGTCGTCGCAGTTGACGAACTCGTGTTGCGCCGTCTGGCCGAAAACAGCAAAGGTGATCGCGGCCAGCACAAAGCAGAGCACCGCCACGCGCCAGGGTTGCTCATGGCGGGGAGCGAGGGCCTTCCCTTTTTGTGGAGACTTTTGGCCAATCATATCCTGCGAACTTGGGTTGTGATTGGCTGCTGATTAGCAAGTCCGGCCAAAGGGCGCAACGACGTATTATTCATCTAGGTGACAAGAACTTGACCGGCGGAGTAACGCCGGGCAGCATTCAACCATGCCGCGCTTCGTGCGCATAGATTTGGTGGCCGGCGGTTATGGCTGAAACCTGCGCGGCAAAAAGCAGCCTGCTCGTCCTCGACGACATTACGATTCGCTGGAACGGACGGACTGCGTTCGCGCGCATCCGCTGGACATGGCGGCGCGGTGAGCAGTGGGCCGTCCTCGGTCCCAACAATTCCGGCAAATCGCTGTTCGCGCTCGCCCTGTTCGGAAAAGCCCCTTTGCCGCGCGGAGAAATTCACTGCTATTTCGACGCTCAACCGCAGCAGCCTGGCGCGGTTCCGGAACAATCCATCGCTTTGATCTCGCCGCATCTGCAACGCGAACTTGCCACCGGCGAAAGCTCGTTCTACCAATCGCGCTGGCACAGTGGCGTCAGCGAAGGCCGCCGCACCGTGGCTGAGTTCCTTTCCCGGGCCGGCGTCGAGGACATCAACCCGTTCCAGTTGGACGCGCCCAAAGGCGACCCGCGCCTCTTTCGCGAAAACCGCCGCCGTTTCAGCCGCTGGCTCTACATTGAACCCCTTTTTCGACGCAAACTCGCCGTTCTGTCCAGTGGCGAACAACGTCGCGTCCTCCTCGTCCATACTTTGCTGCGGTCGCCGCGCCTTTTGATCCTGGACGACCCGTTCGGCGGCCTCGATCAGGCCACACGTGCGCGCCTGAAAACGGTCATTCGCCGATTGATGCGCTCCGGGCTGCCCGTGCTGCTCATCACCAATCGTCCCGATGAGCTTCCACCGCAAACCACCCATTTGCTCCTCGTTCGCAACCGCCGGATCATCGCCCAGGGAACCAGGCGCGCCGTGTTGAACCATCCGCTGGCCCGGGAATTGGGAGCCAGGGGATTTTCATCAGTGGCGCCGCTGCCGATGCCCCGACGAGACGTCTCCAGGTCCATAACAACCAGCCGCATTGCGCTGGTTGAATTGAACCATGCCACCGTCCGGCTCGGAAACCAGCGCATCCTCGACGATGTGACTTGGACGATGCGCCGGGGCGAGCGTTGGGCATTGCTCGGTCCGAACGGCTCCGGCAAGACCACTTTGTTGAGCTTGATTCAAGGCGACAATCCGCAGGCTTACGCGCTCGACCTCCGGCTGTTCGGCCGGAAGCCCGACAGCACACAAACGCTCTGGCGCATGCGCCGGCGAATCGGCTGGCTCTTGCCGGAATTGCACCTGCATTATCCGGCGGGCTGGTTGTGCCTGGACGTCGTCTGCTCGGGCTTTTTCAATACGGCGGGGCTTTACGAGCCTTGCAGTTCCCGTCAGCGCGCCGCCGCAGGCCATTGGCTGCGGCGATTCGGATTGGCGGGTCAGGCGAAGAAAACGTTCGGCGAATTATCATTGGGCGATCAACGATTGATCCTGCTGGCGCGGGCCATGGTGAAAAAACCGGAATTGCTGGTGTTGGACGAGCCTTGCCAGGGACTGGACGCCGCGCATCGCCTCTCGATTCTGGCCACGGTGGACAAGGTCGTCCGCCAAACCCGCGCCGGCCTCATTTTCGTCACGCATTACGCGAGGGAAATGCCCGCCTGCATTACCCACGTCTTGAAATTGAAGTCTGGCCGCGTCTGGCAAACCCGCCGAAAACAGCAAATCTAAAGGACAAAGGGCACTCCATGAATCAAACGCCAAAAGGTCGAAGATACGCACTGACCCTTTGACGAAAAAATAGTCAGAGGTTTTTCAGCGCAATCAAAGCTACGGTACGACCTCTTTGACGTCAGTGTGCAGAAGGGACAAGCGCCTGGATTTTGGCTGCAGGCGGTGGAGATGGAGTTGCCACCTTTTCTGCTTGCCGGGTCTTTGGCAACACGCCCAACACCCGGAGGATTTCCTGCAATTTCGGATTGTCGGGCCGGACGAGATCGTTCACACATTGCTGAATGACCTCGGCTTCCTGCGGTTTGAGTTTAAAGGTAGTCGGAATCCGGTTCGCTTTGGCGCGCAGTTCCGCGTCGCGCACGTCGTGGAAGTTGATGTCCCAAAAGGTCATTTTGCTGGCCAGGTCCTGGCCGTCCAAAATGCCCGACTCAAATTCCTCGATTTCCTGTTGCCGCAACGCGCTCAGCAAGGTGTCAAAGGCCTTCACGAAGTTCATGTCCACAATGCGGTTGCGCACATCAGCCTTGGTGCGGCTCGCGCCTCCAGCGGTGGTGTACGAATCCACCACCAGCACGATGAAGTGGCGGTAGCGGTCGCGGTTGGCCAGGATGATTTTCTTGGCGCTCTCCAATCCAAGATTGTCAGCATTGCCGCCGTCAAAAACGTGCAAGTAATAGGGGACGGCCTTGGTGCCGCACACCCGGAAGTCCCTCATGGTAACAAAACTGAATACAGCCGGAAAGGCGGCGGAACCCATGACCCCGTGCGACAGGTCGTAGTCATCAATCGAGGAATTCAAATACTTTTTGAAGTCGTCGCGGGTGAAAGTGAAGACGTCGCCATAACGCAGTCCCTGGGGATCATCTTCGGTGCCGCTGGTCGAATTGAGGATGAGGTAGGGTCGCTCCGGATTCAGGTCCTTGAAACGGTAGGGGACGAAGGGCATCAACGGCGTGGTCACGTCGCGCACGCCGGCCATCACCACGTTGCCGGCGACGAACTGCGCTGCGCGCGCCACCGGGGAATAACCGGGAATCCAATTCAGGCGGACGGGACTCTGAACCACTGGTGTTTGCGGCCAGCGGAGATCCTGGTCATCCGCCTCGGATGACCCGTGGTCGGGATGCGCCGCTTTGGCCGGCCGATCGAAGTCACTCAAGAACTCCAAGTTTGCGAGGGAAGAGACGACTTTGGGCACCTGCAAGAATTTGGCCCCGAACATATTGCGGGTGAAGATTTTCGCCATCTGATCGGAGCGATTGAAGGCTGTCGTCCAATAGAGCCAGTCGTCATAGAGGTTCAGGGGAGAGAATGAGGCCTCGAGAAGCTGGCTGATGTAGTTGCGCGTCATCAAAGCCCGCACCTTGTCCGGCTCCC
>JBKQUS010000132.1:0-19296 GCA_052325505.1 Limisphaerales bacterium | reverse complement strand
CGAGTCCACCGGCTCCGCGATAGCGGGGTTTCGTAGCGGCTTGAGCCGGATGACGGGAAACTGTCACGTCCGGTTCTGAGGGGAGGGGGTGGCGGCAACGTCACCTCCTTACCCGACCTTCTGTTTTCATGGGTACCACGCGAATGCACGGCCCCAAGTTAAGCACAGAACATTCTGTGCTCCTGTTCAGGCTTCTGAACAACTTTAAGCGCGGAGTTGTGCCATACTCCCGGCGTGCTTTCGTGGAAGACACAAACGAATCTCGTGAATGCGGAGAGCTATTTTGACGAGCATTTGCGCATCGGCGACTACTACAGCCATGATAGCCTATTGCTTGGCCAATGGCGAGGTTTAGGCGCTGAAAAGCTCGGATTGCGAAACACGATTGGACGGGAGGACTTCCTGCGCCTGTGCCAAAATCTGAATCCAGAAACTGGCGAACGGCTCACCCAAAGACACAAGACAACGCGAAATGAAGCGGGCCACGAGGTTGCCAATCGACGCATCTTTTACGATTTCACGTTCTCGCCGCCGAAGTCTGTTTCGCTCTTGGCGCTGGTCGCAAATGAACAAAGAATTATTGAGGCCCATGATTGCGCGGTGAATAGTGCGCTTCGGGAACTCGAACAGTTCGCTGCGACTCGCGTCCATAAAGGCGGCCAGATTTCCGACCGAATCACAGGGAATGTCGTCGCCGCCACGTTTCGGCATGACACGTCTCGGGCCTTGGACCCTCACCTTCATACGCATTGCATTGTGTTCAACGCCACATTTGACGAGGTCGAAAACCGATGGAAGGCCATGGACAATTTTGAAATGTTGCGGGCCAGAAAATTCGTGGAAAACGTGTATTACCATGTCTTGGCGCAAAGTCTGACCTCGTTCGGCTATGAGATTGAAAATCATCCTCACGGAGATTTTCAAATTCGAGGGGTCGAACCGGAATTGTGCCAGCGATTTTCCAAGCGCCATCAGGATATTGATGAGCGGGAAGCTGAGTTGACCTCCCAAAAACCGGAATTATTGGAAGGCAACCGCAAAGACTTGCGGGAGAATATCGCGCAAAAGGAACGGCAGCGAAAGGTGAAAGCCAGTGAGAAGGAGTTGCAACATCTATGGCAGGGCCAAATGTCTGACAGTGAAAAATCAAACCTCAAAAACTTGGTTCAGACCGGGGAAAATCAAGCGCCTGCTTCTGGCGATGTTGAACGAGCATTGGGATGGGCCGAGGAGCATGTGTTCAACCGAAATTCGGTCGCCCGTGAATGCGAGCTTTGGAGCCAGGCGCTTGAACGAGGACGCGGGGAGCGATGGACCGTCGATGACCTAAAGGCTCAGACGGGAGCGCGAAATTACATCCGAAATGAACAGACTCCAGGCCGCGTTACGACGCGAGACATCCTGATGCGGGAATACAAAATCGTTATGATGGCCCACGAAGGAATTTCGCAGTTCTGGCCTTTGGCCCCCGATTTCGTTCCGAGAGGTTTGGAGAACGAACAAAAGCGGGCTGTCGAACAAATACTCCGATCACGAAACTTTGTGACGTTGTTTCGGGGCGGCGCGGGAACGGGGAAAAGCTTCGCTTTGAAGGCCGTGAATGAGGGGTTGGTCGAAGCCGGCTGTTCGATCGTGGTCGTCGCGCCGCAACGACAACAGGCGATTGATCTGGCTGACGCCGGTTTTCAGGAAACCCAAACTGTGAGCGAATTCTTGACCCGCCAACAAATGCCACGTGGGGTGGTCGTGGTGGTGGACGAAGCTGGACAAATCGGCGCACAGCAAATGCTGGAACTTTTGGAATTGGTCAAAACAAATGAAGGGCGCGTCATTCTCTCCGGTGATACCCGGCAGCACGGGGCGGTTGAAGCGTCGGATGCTTTGCGAGCCATCGAGAAATATTCGGGAATTGTCCCTGCTGAATTGACGAAAATTCTCCGCCAAAATCCTTCTCTCGGAAAAACCCTTGGAGAAAAGTCGTGGATTAAGGAATATCGCACAGCGGTGCAAGAAGCGCAGGCCGGCGATCTGGCGTCCTCGTTTGATCGACTCAACAAGCTCGGAGTGATTATTGAATGCCCTGACCAAATCCCGCGCTTGGTCGAACAATACCTCTCTCTCGAATCAGAAAAACAGTCCACTGTTGTCGTCTCTCAAACATGGGACGAGATTCGACGGCTCAATGAAAATATTCGGCGCGGATTGCAGGCCAACGGTTTGTTGTCAAAGGACGAAACGACGGTCACGATTCACGAGAGGCGTGATTTGACGCCGGCGCAAAAGAAAGATAAGCGATTTTACCAAGCGGATTCAGTGCTCATTTTCCAGCGAAAAACGGGCGGCATCGGTCGCGGCGAGGTCGGCACGCTGTGGAAAATGACAGATACGCATTTACTGGTGGAAGCGGGCGGACGCATCCGTTCTGTGTCATTCGATCAACTGGAAAACTTCCACGTTTGTCGGGTGAAGGAAATGAAACTGGCGGTTGGAGATCGGCTGCAACTAAAAAGCAACGGCACAACCCGAACCGGTTGCAAGCTGGCCAATGGCGAGTTGGTCACAATCCAATCAATGCTTCCCAATGGCCGAATCCGTTTGAAAGACGGGCGCATTCTCGAAGAACATTACCGCGAATTTGTTCGCGGTTACGCTGTCACGTCCTACGCCTCCCAAGGGAAGACGGTCGATTATGTGTTGTTCTCGGATTCAGCCGTGAGGTCTGCCACGAACGATCAGCAATGGTATGTCACCACTTCGCGAGGAAAAAAGGGCATTCGCATTTTTACCCAGGACCGCAATCAACTGCGCGACGGCATCATTCGTTCTGGGCGACGCGCGCTGGCACTGGAACTGGCCTCCGAACAACGATTCCCTCAAAAGGGGGTTGCACACCGAAGAATGCTGAAAGTCGTTCGTGATCGCATGCGCCGGTTCATCGCCAATCGCCGTCCAGTCAAAGTGGTGGTTCCGGGAACCAGATTAAAGCCTTATGAAAATGAGAAACGCGGAAGCCAAATCCGAATCTAACGAAGTCCAGTGTTGGGGTGAGAATCCCCATGCTCAAATGTTGCGCATCGAAATGCGTGACGGCAGTTTACATCTCTGCCCTTATGCTTGGCTGGAGCGGGTGCAGTTTATGCCAGCAGAGGAAGCCGACAGTATTACCCTGTTTTTCAACGGCCAATCTGTTCGCATCTCTGGAAGAAAGCTCCGAGAACTTGTCTTGACGTTTCAACGGATGGCTGTGGAATGGGTGAAGGAGCTACCGGAAAGATTCAATTCCACTGGAACCCCTGACGGAGCATGGGTGGAGGGCATTCAGATTGTGGAAGGGACTTCATCGCCGGCGCCCAAGATAAAAGACTAGATTTTGGTGCTCCCGCCGCGAATTGAACGCGGATACGCGGATTAGAAATCCGCTGCTCTATCCATTTGAGCTACGGGAGCAGCCCTGCACTTGACCGAGAATAGCAGCGGAACAAAAGTTGGACAAGGGCGCTGTTAGGAATGGCCAGAAACCCGGTCACGATCCCGAATACTTACTTCGTGACCGCCAGTTCACTCGGTGCCTTGAAGGTCACTTTTTGAGCCATTTCGCTTGAATGTTGGTCGCGCAAGTGTCCGTAAACTTTCATGGCCAAAGCCCCCCCATCTTTGTGTCCAAGCCACCGCGAAACGGTCGGAATATCCACTCCTGCCTCAATACACCGCGTCGCAAACAAATGACGCAAGTCATGATGGGTGATACGGGCAAACCCGACGCGCTTTGCCGCTCTGTCCATCGCTTTTTGACATTCGCATACTCGTGTAACTTTTTCAGCAGGGGGCTCGTTGGGCCGGGACGCGCGCATTTGCTCAAGAAGCTGACGCATGTCCGGTATCATGGGGACTTCGCGGGTTTCTCCAGCGTGACGCCCTTTGAGGCCAGTTTCCGGTGCTCCATTGACGATTATCTTTCCACGGCCAAAATCGCAGTCAGCCCAAGTGATGTATTTGGCTTCGGTGATGCGGAAGCCACCAAAGGCAAGAAACTTAACTAACTCTCCGCACGGTTTTGAAAATCCGCTTCCGCTACATTCGATCTCCGACACAAATCTTTCAAATTGTTCTGGTTCGGGTAAACGCAGTCGCTTGGAGGTTTCGGACAGCCGCTTCATTTCCTTTGCCTTGGCGGGATTGTCCCGCCTAGCCCCCGCCTCAACTCCAATCTCGAAAATCGAACGGACGATCCCGAGCGTGTGATTGAAATTGGTTGGGCTATATTTCGTCGCGAACCGATTCCGCCATTCGATACAGTCGGCTTTTGTGAAGTCCTTGATCGCCTTGGCCTTTACGTCCGGCCATGACTTGATAAAGGCGTCCAACCGTTCTTGATGATATGCCTTCGTTCTGGGTTTGAAGTCAGGGGATGAATTGACTCTCTCGATGTAAATTCTGGCAGCAGCCTCGAATGTGATGCGAGGGTCACTGCCCGAGGCGAGCAAAACTTGCTCATCCTTGGCCTCTTTGATCTTGTCGGGCAAGCGTTGCGCGGCGACGCTCAAAACGTCCGTGTCCAAGCCTCGCCAAATGAGCTTGCCGTTGCTCCTAAAACGGGCAAAGTATTTTCCCGATGAAGCGTTGCGTACCAGATTTGCGTATTTTGTTTTCTGCCAGAGACTCCCGGATTTCTCCTCGATATTCGTTTTCATGCCTCAGTATAGAAGATGAGTATAGAAAAGTCAAATTCATGGTTATCGTAAAATCTATAATTAGCTATAAATAAACATATTACGCATTAAAATAATTTTGATAAAGGCACTGCCTTCTAAGCAGTTGGTCGTGGGTTCGACTCCCGCCGGGCGCGCCATCTTGAGAAGGCAGAAAAACTGAGTCCTTTTTTTCATGCTTCTTAATTCTCACTTCCTAATTCTTAATTTGCCGCAGCAATGGAGGATTGAAATAATGGCGCGGGAAGGATAACTGTGCTCGGATGGCATTGAAATTTTTCAACACCTTGTCTCGATCTGTGCAGGAGTTTGTCCCGCTCGAGGCGGACGCAAAACGCGCCGGCCTCTATTGCTGCGGGCCGACCGTGCATGACTTCGCTCACATCGGCAATTTCCGCACCTTCGTCTTCACCGACCTCGTCCGGCGCTGGCTGGAATTCAAAGGCTGCGCCGTGCGCCACGTCATGAACATCACCGACGTGGAGGACAAGATCATTCAGCGCGTCGCGCAAACCAATGGGTCGTTGCGCGACTACACCTCAAAATATGAGGCGGCCTTCTTCGAGGATTTCCAGGCGCTGGGTTGCCTGCGTCCGCACGAGACGCCCCGCGCCACCGACTGCATCGCGGAAATTATTTCGCTGATCGGGAAGTTGATGGCCCGCGGCATGGCTTATCGGGCGGCGGACGGCTCGGTTTATTTCAGCATCGAAAAATACCAGGCGCGCGGCAGCCGCTATGGACAATTGCTCAAATTGAACTTTGAAGAAATGCGGCCGGGCCAGAGGGTGAGCAGCGATGAATACGCCAAGGAAGCGGTGGCCGATTTTGCCCTCTGGAAGGCGCGCGTGCCGGAGGATGGCGGCGTTTTCTGGCCCAGCCCGTGGGGGGAGGGGCGCCCCGGCTGGCACATCGAATGCAGCGCCATGAGCATGAAACTGCTTGGGCCAAGCTTCGATTTGCACATGGGCGGCGAGGACTTGATTTTCCCGCATCATGAAGACGAAATCGCCCAAAGCGAGGGGGCCGGCCTGCAGGCGCCCGGCCGGCCGTTTGTCAAGTATTGGTTGCACGGGGCGCATCTTTTGGTCGAAGGCAAAAAGATGAGCAAATCGCTCGGCAATTATTTTACCGTGCGCGATTTGCTGGCCCAGGGGTTCACCGGCCGTGAAATCCGTTATCTGCTGCTCACGGCGCACTATCGGGAGTCTTTCAATTTCACACTCGACGGTCTGCGGGCCGCGCGCACCGCTCTGGGCCGTCTGGATGAGTGCCTGGGCAAACTGCGCGAAGCCGCCGCCGGCGCCATTGCGCCGCCTGACGGGAACCTGCTGCAACAATTGACCGATGCGCTGGACGACGACTTCAATGTCTCCGCCGCGTGGGGGGCCATTTTCGAATGGGTGCGCAACATTAACCGCCTCGCAGCTGCTGGCAAACTTCTTCCCGGGCAAGCAGCCGCCGGATTGGCCGCGTGGCAAAAAATTGTCTTGGTGTTGGGTCTTGAAACCGGTGACACTGCCGGGGCGCCGCAGGAGTTGCTGGCGCTGTTGGGACAACGCAATGCCGCGCGCAAGGCCAAAGACTTCAAGCGCGCCGATGCCTTGCGCGATCAACTCAGAAGCGCAGGATGGGCCATCGAAGACACGCCCAAGGGTGCGCGTTTGAAGCGGCTTTAATATGCGCGGATTATTTATTACATTCGAAGGCACTGAAGGGAGTGGGAAATCGACACAAATCGGCCTGTTGTCCCGGCGGCTAGCGGACTTGGGACACAAGGTTCAGGTTTTACGCGAGCCGGGCGGCACCCCCATCGGCGAGGAAATTCGCCACACTCTCAAGCACAGCAACGTCAACCACGGCATGACCCCCGAGACGGAATTGCTTTTGATGAATGCCAGCCGCGCGCAATTGGTGCGGGAAATCATCCGCCCGGCCTTGGGCAACGGTGCCATTATTCTATGCGATCGGTTTTACGATTCGACCACGGCCTACCAAGGCTATGGCCGCGGTTTGGACTTGGAATTGGTTCGGCAGACCATCGCCTGCGCGGTGGGAGAAACCCGCCCTGATCTTACTTTGCTCCTGACAGTTTCCGTCAAGGTCAGTGAGGCGCGCCGGCAGGGCCGGCTGCTGCCCGGCTTGGAAAATGTGCGGGACCGCATGGAAGAGGCGGGCCGGGGCTTTTTTGAGCGGGTCGAGGAAGGTTATCGAAAACTGGCTGCCGCCGAGCCTGGCCGCGTCTGGATCATTGATGGCACCCTGCCGGTGGATCGCGTGCGCCAGGCTGTCTGGAAAGCCATCGCGCCGTTGCTGTCGCGGCGCGGAACGGTGTGATGCAATCGGGCGATTGACAAAACCGCAGCCTCCGCTACTGTTACCGGCTCCAGAAGAAATTGAGTTTAATATGCCGAATACAAAATCAGCCGAACAACGGGCGCGCAACAGCGCGCGCAGGGCCCTGCAAAATCGCACGGTCAAATCCCGTTTGCACAATTTGGAAAAAAAATATGCCGAACTGCTCGGCGCGGGGAAAAAAGAGGACGCAGCCGCGGCCTACCGCCTGCTCAGTTCCGCGCTGGACAAAGCCGCCAAGACGGGCGTGATCCACCGGGCGCGCGCCAGCCGCTCCAAATCCCGCCTGAGCGTGCGGTTGCACGCCGCGGCCAAGTAGGATTCATTCCCAGTAAAACTTCACGCAGTCGAGTTGCTGGCTCCGGTTGCTGCTGCGGCTGACGACGCCGTAGAAGGTCCGTTTGTAGTCGTTAATCTCGGCCTCGACCTTGACTTTGAAAACATAACTTTGAACACCGTAGGCAACTCCACCCTGGAATGCGCTGCCTCGGCTCGCCCCGCTCTGGACGCCTGACGGGATGCCTTCGATTTGTTCCCCGGGCAGGAAGGGGGCATCGTCATCCGTGCCATCCTGTCCATCCGGCCCCTGCCGCTGCTGGATGATTCGCGCGGCAATGGATTCGTCAATGCCGGGGATCAACTGCAGCGTTTTGAGCGAGGCGGTGTTGACATTGAGCGGTCCGCCCATGGCGTCAAAAAGCTCCACCAGGCCGACGGGGTATTGCGGCTGATCGCCGCCGCGCAGGCTGGCCCCCATGGTGGGTGTGGCGAAGCTGCCGCCGCCGTGTTGCTGATAGGCGGACACGGGATGGTTGGTCGAGTTGGATCCCCAATAAATTTCCGGCGTGATGCCTTTGATTAATAACAATTCCGAGATGTCGTCCATGTAGCCGTTCTTGCAATAATACGGCGGGTTCAGATGCAGGTAGTAATCGCTTTTCGCGCCGCTGAAGCCCGCCGATTCACTGGGGTTGATCCAATCCAGAATGGAGTCAATAATAGTGGAGGATTGCTCGGCGTCGGTCACGCCCACCTCGGCCAGCGCCTTTTGCAGAATCTCCTTCTGCGGATTGCGCGGGTTGGCCACCAGGTTGATGTCCCATTTCCGTTCCATGTCAATGATGGTCACGCTGATCTGGCCCGGGCCAAGCGGCACGTTCTGCAACGGTATGCTTTGCACGCCGTTGCTGCACGGGGAGGTTCCCCCCGCCCAGAATTGATTCAAGGCGTCGTAGCCCTTTTGTTCCTCGCATTTGTTGGCCAGCGCATAACGCGCCAATTCAATGCCCGACCGCCCCATCCATTCCATTTGCGCGTCGTAGTCTGTGTTCCGCGCCAGCCGGATTTCCGTGTTCATGGAAATGGCCAGGCTGCCGACGATGGCGGACAACACAATGACAGTCAGCATGACCAGCACCAAGGCGATGCCGCGGCGGGAATGCTGACTGTGAAGGCGCGTTTTCAATGGTACTTGCAAGGCATGGCGATGGTGCGCACGATCAAGTCGTAGGGCACGTCCGCATTATTTGCCGGATGCCCCACGCCAAGAGTGACGCGGACCATGGCCGGAAAATCATTGGTTGGATCGAAGGAGACTTCCCACTGAGAGTCCTGCACGGACCAGAATTCCAGCATGAAAACGCTCACATCGCGGGCCAGAGTGATGGGATAGGGTGTGTTTTGATCGTTGAGAGCCTCCAACAGCGGCGATTGATTCATAATCAAATTGTTCGTGCCGTCCACGTTTTCGACGTCGAACGTAATCCGCCGGATGACATTGTCGCCAAACAGACCGGACCCTGGAAAGTCCGGCGGCGGATGGGCCGCCACACTCAGTGCAGCGAACTTGCCGCTGGTGTCGGTCAGAAAGGCATAGTACGGGATGCTCATCCTGGAAATCTCGGACGTGGTCAGCGCGTCTTCCACCGCCCGGATGCCGACACGCGCGCGTTGGGCCGCGGCGGCGGCGTTCTCCGCGATAATCTTGCCGTTGACAACGCATCTCCAACAGCCAAGCACGCTGCCCATGATCAGCATGAAGACCGCGATCGAGACCATGACTTCAATCAGGGTAAACCCGGAAAAACTGCTTGGGCTGGATTGTTTGAGCTGCATCTTGCCAAATTAGTGCAATCCCAGGCGGCTGCTTTGCGCGTTGGGGCGGTAGAGCAGTATGCTCAACTCGGAATCCGGCCTGCCGTTGGGGTTGATCACCTCGATGTCCACCCGCCACAGGCCGTTGGTCGCCGCTTCGGTGGTCTCCGACACCCATCGGTAACCCTCATAGATGGGGATGTCGCCAAAGTCTCCGGAATCACTGCCCTCCTCCACGTTGTTTGTCAGGGAGGCGAGCGAGATTTGCCCGGCCACCATGCCGGCCGTTGGGCCGCTATTGCGCAAAATCGACGCGGCGTGCAGGGACGAACTGAGCACGCCCAGGATGGTGAACATGGCCATGAAGAAGATGGTAATCGCAATCATGACCTCCATCAGAGTGAAAGCGTCATGGCCGGCGCACTGTTGATCGCGGTTTATGGCAGGCATTCTCATCGCAGGTCCTGTATGTCCGGCAACGCCGTGACGGTGTCGAGCGAGATTTTTCGATACCCTCCGCCGGACGTGTGCAGCACAATGGTGAATTCGTCACTGGTGCCATTGGGGAAAAAACAGACGTTGGCCTGGTCGGCTCTTTCCAGTTGGATGAAATTCACTCCCAAAATCTCGATGGCAACGTCATTGGGAAATTGCGCCGGAGGATAAGCGCCGGGCACCTCGAATGTCCCGTCCAGTGGATGAATGACCAGGAATGTCTTTTCATTGTTCATGATGGCGGCGCGGCGCGCCTCCGTGCAGGCCTCAACCAACTCGTATTCGGCCTTGCGCAGGCCTTCCTTTTTCAGCACCCGCAGGAAGGCGGGCAGCCCCATCGTCAGTGTCAGGCCGATGATCGCCACCACCATCATGATTTCAATCAAGGTGAAGCCTCGCTGAAATGGCCGGCCCGGCTTCATCGCACGCTGATGCTGGAGGTGATGGCAAAAAGCGCGGATAGTACGCCGACGAGCAGAAAGCCAACCCCCATGGCCATGACGCAAATAATGACCGGCTCGATCATGTTGGTCATAACCCGCAAGCCAATGTCCAGTTCGCCTTCGTAAGTGTCTGCCAGATTGGCCAGGGACCCGGGGACGTCGCCGGTTTCCTCGCCAATTTTGACCAGATCGACCATCAATTGCGGAAACACCTTGCTGCGGGCCAATGGCTCGGCAATGGTCTTTCCGTCGGTGACCTGCTGGCGGGTTTTGGCGATGGCCTCCTTGATGATCCGGTTGTCGATGATTTGCTCGGTAATTTCCATGGACTTCAGCACCGGCACGCCGTTCTGCAGCAGAGTGGCCAGGGTACGGCAGAATTGCCCGAAGATATGCAGGCGCATCACCTTGCCGAAAATCGGCGCGCTGAGTTTCCATTGATCAATCTTTATCTTGCCGGATTCCGTGGCGCGGAAACGGTTGAAGATGACGACGATGGCCACGACGATCAGGAGCATGAGCCACCACCAGCGCTGAAAGAACGCATTCATGGCGATGAGTATGCGCGTGGCCAGCGGCAGTTGCACATGCATGCCCTGAAACAGTTGCATGAAGCTCGGCAGCATGACCGTCATGAAGAAAATACTGATGGCAATGCCGACGCAGCAAACAAACATCGGATATATCATGGCCGATTTGAACTTGCTCTGCACCTGTGAAAAGCGTTCGAAATGGTCCCCCATGCGGCGCAGGACATCGACCAACGCGCCGCTCTGCTCGCCCGCCTTGACCATGTTGATGTAGAGGTTCGAAAAAATCACCGGCTGTTTGCTCATGGCCTCCGACAGGCCCTTTCCTTCCATCACGTCCTGTTTGAGCTGGCGGCTCACCTCTGCAGGAATGCCCTTGGTTTCCAGGTGGGTCATACTGCCCAGCGCCACTGTCAATGGCATGCCGGATTTGATCAAGTTGGCCAGTTGATTGGTGAACGTGGCCAGTTCCTGCATCTTGGGCCTGCGCTGGCGATTAAAGTACGGCCGCAGGGAGGGCGGCAGGAATGCGCTAAACGATTTGGCGGTCATGCCCGGGCGCTCCCCGGCGGCGGCAGCGGCGGCGGCCACAGCGGCCGCGCCCTTGGGGATCTCAACCGCGATGGGGAACAAGCCGAGCCTTTCGATCTGCATCAATGCAGCCGGGCGGTCCGCGACTTCCAACACCCCTGTTACCACCTCGCCCGACCGACGCCGAGCCTTGTACGTAAATTGAGCCATAGATCAAATCAAACGGAATGACCTGTTGATTCTCACTCATATTAACCCGCCGCAAGGGGAAAGTTGCAAGTGAATCTTTGCCCACCCCAAGGCCGCTCCGGTTTTGACAATTCCCGGTCCAGCCACTAGCGTTGCCGTGTGGAACCGTTGCATGCGCCGTGGCGAATTACCTACATCCTGGGGCCTAAACCTGCTCCAGCAACCTCCCGGCTTTTCAAACAAATCGCCGAGTCCAGCGACGACGTGGCCAATTACGTCATCGTGCGGGAACGCTCCTGCTTCGCCATGCTCAATTGTTATCCTTATAATGGCGGACATCTGCTCGTCGTGCCCTACAAGCCATCGCCCGACTTGAACGGCCTGACGGAAGACGAGCTTTGCGACTTGATGAAATTGACCCGCCGCTGCCAGAATGCCCTGACGAAAGTGATGAAACCGGACGGGTTTAACATTGGCATCAACCTGGGCGTCACCGCCGGCGCGGGCATCGCCAGCCATGTCCATATTCACATCGTGCCGCGCTGGGTCGGCGACACCAATTTCATGCCGGTCCTCGCGGGCACGACCGTGCTGCCGGAGGCGCTGGCCGACGTGGCGGCAAAATTGCGCGCCGCGCTGGCTGGATAGGCCCTCCCCCATGCCCACGGAAACACTTCACTTCGAGAGCGCCCGCCTGGCGCAGCAATTGTTCAACAACGAGCCCCGCAATCTGCAAGCCCTCGCCGACGAACTCTCCGTCAAGGCCGTCGCGCGCGAGAACTGGATCAAACTCGACGGTTCCGCCGAAGCCCTGGAGCGGGCCAGGCAAATGTTTCAATTGCTGGAATCTTCCGTGCAAAACGGCGGCACGGTGCGCAATCGCGAATTCGCCCAGGCCCTCAACGTCGTGAAAAACGAGGGTGTCTCCGCCTTGCGCACTATTTACGCCGAGCGCATCGTCACCTCAACGCGCAAAGCTCCCGTCGCCCCCAAAACCGTGGGGCAGAAGAAATATGTCGATGCTATTCGCGCCCATGACGTCACTTTTGGCATCGGTCCGGCCGGGACCGGCAAGACGTTTCTGGCCATGGCCCTGGCGCTGGCCGCCTTGAAGGAGGAGAAGGTTTCCCGCATCATCCTCACCCGCCCCGCCGTCGAAGCCGGCGAGGCCCTGGGCTTTTTGCCGGGCGACCTTTACGAAAAAATCACTCCCTACCTGCGTCCGTTGCACGATGCCTTGCATGACATGCTGCCGACCGAAGAAATTGAGAAGCACATGGAACGGGGCGTCATTGAAATCGCGCCGCTGGCCTACATGCGCGGGCGCACTCTGAACAACGCCTTCATCATCCTCGACGAGGCCCAAAATTCCACCACCGAGCAAATGTTCATGTTCCTCACCCGCCTGGGCATCAGCTCCAGGGCCGTCATTACCGGCGACACGACACAAATCGACCTGCCGGGCCACAAACGCTCGGGCTTGCTCGAAGCGCAGCACGCCTTGAAGGGCGTCGAGGGCATCGGCTTGGTGGAACTGACGCGCCGGGACGTGGTGCGGCATCCGCTCGTGCAGCGGATCATCGCCGCTTACGAGGAACATCGCGGGCGCCAGAAATGAAACTGTTGCTCCTGTTCAATCGGCAAAAATGCCGGCCCTTGAGCCTCGCGCTCTTGCGGCGCATGACCAAACACATCTTGGAGGACCTGCGCGCCTGCCGCAAATACGAGCTGGGCATCCATCTCATCGGCTCCTCCGAGATGACGGATTTGAATGAAACATTCCTGGGCCGCGCCGGCTCGACGGACGTCATCGCCTTCGACCATAACGACGATGCGGACGATGGCAATCTGGCAGGGCGCGCACCCCGCCCTCCCTTCCCCTCCCCTCCCATAACTGGCAGTTTGCACGGCGAGATTTTTATTTCGGTGGACGACGCCGTGGCCCAGGCGGGCCGCTTTCGCGCCACCTGGCAGGCGGAAATCGTCCGTTATCTTGCGCATGGCATTTTGCACTTGGAAGGATACAATGACACCGAGCCGGGCGCGCAGCGGACCATGAAGCGGGAGGAAAACAGGCTGGTGATGAAATTGTCGCGGCGCTTTGACTTCGACAAACTGGATCGCGCTAACAATGGCTGCAAATCCAAATAACTTCTTCGTGCGCTGGCGGGCCAATTTCCTGACCGGTCTGGCCCTCATTCTGCCCGCGGCCATTTCGCTCCTTGTTGTCCTCTGGCTCTTTGGTTACGTCTCCCATATCACGGACAATCTGCTCGTCTTCCTGCCCGACACCTGGACCCACTCCAAAAGGCCCAATGGCGAACTGGGGGATACCTACTGGTACTGGAGCTGGATCGCGCTATTGTTGACAGTATTGTTGATCTGCCTCGTGGGCCGCTTCGGCCGCAATTACCTGGGGCGCAAAACCCTCGAGTGGATGGACCTCGCCTTGATGCGCATCCCCTTGTTGAACAAGATTTATGGGACGGTCAAACAGGTCAATCAATCTCTTTCCAGCAACAAATCCTCCTTCAAACAGGTCGTGCTGGTGACTTTTCCGCATGCTCGTTCGCGATCATTGGCCTTTGTTACCGGTGAACAAAAAGGATTGGGGCCGGAAAAACTGATCAGCGTCTTCATTCCCACCACCCCCAATCCCACTTCCGGATTCCTCCTGCTCGTGCCGGAAAGCGAGATTATCAAGCTGGACATTTCCGTGGCGGACGGGATCAAATTCATCATCAGCCTCGGGGCCATTTCTCCGGATTATGCCGGCCATGCCATCTCGGCGCTTCCGCCTGAAAAGCCCGTTCCCGCCCCAAGCCCGCCGCCATCTCAATGAACGTCGAGCGCACGACCGGCATCGTCCTTCGCACGCGCCCGCTGACAGATACCAGCCTCATCGTGCAATGGCTGACGCAGGATCTGGGACGGCTGGCCACGGTGGCCAAGGGAGCGCGGCGGCCCAAGTCGCCTTTTCGCGGGCAGATCGACCTTTTCCACCTGGCCGAACTGAGCTTTGCGCGCAGCCGCCGTTCGGATTTGCACACCTTGCGCGAAGTCCGGCTGCTGGACAGCCACGCCGATTTGCGCCCCGAGATGGCTTGGCTGCAACAAGCCTCCTATTGCGCCGCCCTCATCGAGCAAACCACCGAGACCGAGACTCCCCTGCCCGCCTTGTACGCCCAATTCACCGCATTGCTGCGCCAATTAGTCCTGCAACCGGCCCGCCCCACCACGATTTTCGCCTTCGAAATCAAATTGCTGGACGAACTGGGTATGAAACCGGACCTGTCGCAAACGTCCCTAAGCGCCGGCGCGCGGCAACTGCTGGAAAAATTCGCCGCGGACGATTGGCCGGCACTGTTTCGATTGCGCCTCAGCGCCGCGCAAGAGCAGGAAATCCAGAAATTCCTGGAGGGATTTTTGATCTACCATTTGGAAAAACTCCCCCGCAACAGAACCGCCGCCTTGAACATGCCATGACAACAATCTCATTTTGGACAATCGGCGGTTGTTGGCTGGTCTTTCTCGGTTATTGGCTGGTCAGCGCGCTCCGGGTGAAACCGGCGGCGGAACGGCAAGGCTCGGGTTCCTGATCATGTGCATCGGCTTCTGGATCAAGCTCCAGCAGGAAGAATCCCTCATGCTCCGCCATTTCCCCGACGAATATTCCGCCTATCGCAAGCGCGTCAAAGCCCTCGTCCCCTTCATTATCTGATTCAAACAAGTCCGAAGATGACTCCCATTCGCGAACTGCTCAACCGTATCCGCTGGGACCCCGAGTTTGGCCGTGGAAAATTCGAGTTGGGCTACTTTGACCGGGTGGAGAACCGTGTCATCGTCGTCCCCTTTCGAGAATTGACTTTCCCCGAAGACGACCCGCAAGCGTTCCGGCTCGCAGACACCGAGGGCCGGATTCATCGCGTCCCCTTTCACCGCGTTCGGGAGGTGTATAAAGACGCCCAGCTCATTTGGCATCGCACGCACGACGCACCATAAATGGTCGTTCCAAGTGCCGGGAAGCCTGGAAAGAGGTGTTCTGCCAGGCATGACTGCAACAATTATGGAGACGGTCGCGCCAAAACTTTTTTTACCGTTTCCAAAAATGTCACGGCGGTATAAGGCTTGGAAAGCGTTGCGTCGGGTCGGAGCCAGGGGTACCGGCTAAACTGCTCCGTTGGCACTGTTCCAGAGGCCATCATAACAGCCACGGCCATGCCAGCGGCACGCACCTTATCGATCAGCTCAAGGCCTGTCATTCTGGGCATCGTGTTGTCGGTGATGATGAGGTCGTAATTGTTCTGCCGAAGGATGCTCCAGGCGGCAATCCCGTCTTCGGCGGCGTCCACAATATAGCCTGCGTCCATCAACCTTTTGACGTTGACCTGGCGGATGAGCGACTGGTCATCCACCACGAGAATGCGCAGGGGGCGGCTCGTTGGGCTTTGCACTGCCGCGCTCGCCAGCTCTTCCGTATGCCGGATTTGCTCATCGTTGATGGGATGATCGTTCATTTCTCCCGGTCCTCTGCTCTGCCGTTCGCATCATAAACCCCAAAGCGCCTTTGGGCAACCTGAATTTGGCCTCGGGCAGGATGCAGAATTCCCCGGGTCCTTGTGGCGATTTCCTGTGGGAGCCTCCTGGTCATGGAACACTGTACGCCCAGCAGGCATCCCATGAAACAACCGGCAACCGGTTCTGAAGATACGCACTGACGCTTGATGAGGCGAACTGGGGAAAAACGCTGGACAAGGGATCAAGCCCGCATAACAAAATAAAGCAATCGAAAAACAAAAAGTCCGAAGATGACTCCCATTCGCGAACTGCTCAACCGTATCCGCTGGGACCCCGCATTTGGCCGCGGAAAATTCGAGTTGGGCTGCTTTGACCCCCTGGAGAACCGTGTCATCGTCGTCCTCTTTCGAGAGCTGAATTTCCCCGAAGACGACCCGCAAGCGTTCCGGCTCGCAGACACCGAGGGCCGGATTCATCGCGTCCTCTTTCACCCGAAACCTCCGGGTCATCTCCGACGACAAACCGCAGCCAATCACCCAATGATGTGCAGCGGCGGGAGCATTGCTCGGATTGGTTAAAGAAGGCAATAGCCATTCCCGGACAATCCACAGTCGGGTTGTAGCCGGGCGTTAAAGTATAACCGTGAAAGCGCCGATAAGTTATTGGGGTGAACTCGAGTGCGCTGAACTCGAGTGCGCGTTTCGGATCTGTTATGAACAACAGATACCGTCACAATCCCCAAATGACATTATGGCTTTAGGACTGAGAACGCTGTTGGCCGGAATGAAAACATGAAGCGATCCATCTACGTTGTAGACGATCAAGCGCCCGTTTTGGAAATGACGGCACGCGTTCTGCGTTCAATGGGCCGCGATTGGGAGGTGACCGGTTTCAATGATCCGTTCGCCGCCCTGGAAGCAGTCAAGGCCAAGGCGCCGGACGCCGTTTTGTCCGACGAACTGATGCCCAGGATGCAGGGAAGCCAATTGCTCGAGCAGGTCCGAATCGCCTCTCCGAATACGATCCGGCTTATCATGTCCGGCTGTGTGGCCCTGGACAAACTTACTTTCATTACATCGGCGCACCAGTATATCGCCAAGCCATTTGACCCCGGCAAATTACGGGACTTGATTCAGCGAAGCTTCGTGGCGCAGGAACGGATCATTAATCAAGGCTTGCTGGCGGTAGTAACGTCGATCCGCTCCATCCCCTCCCTGCCCCAAGCCCACCAATCGCTGCTGAAAGAACTGGAGGACAGCGACACCGCCAGCGCGACCATTGCACGTCTGATCGGAGATGACCCGGGCCTGTCGGTCAAAGTGCTGCAGTTGGCCAACTCCTCTCTTTTCGGCCCGGGCCACATGGTGACAAACCTGACTGAAGCGGTCAGTTGTCTTGGCACCGACATGATTAGCGCGATCGTTCTCTCGCAGAGTGTTTTCCGGCATTACGAAACGCTCAAACATGGGGAAATTGATTTGCCACGGGTATGGGCTCACTGCTGGGAAACCGCCTGCCTGGCCCAACACCTCTGCCGCGAGAAGAAACTGCCGCATAAAACCGGCGAGGAAGCCTTTCTGGCGGGCCTGCTGCACGAGGCGGGGCGTTTAACTCTTGTTGACAACTTCCCGGACCAGTTCCAAACCGCCTGCGACCGCGCGCGTCAATCCAACATGCCGCTGGCCGCGTGCCTGCGGGAAACCTTTCAAGCCAGCCCCTCTCAAATAACCGCCTACGTGCTTGAACTCTGGGGCCTCCCCTCCTCGGTGGTCAACGGCATTTCCTTCCTGGAAAACCCGGACAAAGACCCCACGACCGGTTTTTCCCTGACCTCCGCTCTCTACATCGCCGACCACCTCGCCTCACAGACCTTTCCGCCCGATCCATTCCCCATCGACGATTGGAAAACCAGTTACCTGCAATCCATCGGCTGCGCGGACGACATTCCCAGTTGGGAAAAGCTCTCCACGAATCCCGAGGTACTGAAGGGGTCAGAGAAGGGCCTGGGAAAATGACACATCAGGGTAGGAAGCTGCTGCAACAAGGCCAGTTGTGCTCGGTTCTTCGGTTCTTCCCTGTCTGCTGATACCGGGCGGAGAATTCCTTGAGAATTTCCAATTCCGCCCGTCACATCGGCGGAAACGGCAGTAAAAGTTGCCATCGCCAGCGAAGTGCGAACCGCGCAGCGTAAACGCGCCAAAAAAGCTTGACCGAATGAACCGGCCAATGCACAGTTTGGGCAAATGGTGGAGATAGTCGGACTTGAACCGACCGCCTGAGAATGTAGAGTCCTTGAGCGGCGACCTGCTATCCCCGTTATTGCCTCCCGGCCCGCAGGTGATGTCGAAACAGCAAAACCTGTGGGCCGGTGCTTTTTATATCCTCACGCTCTCCGTGACCGGCACTTCACGGCGCGTTCAACACCCTTACGTTCATAATTCGCCTTTCCAAGGTAGCTGGGGAATTACAGTCCCCAAAAAAGTTGCCGTCCGATGCCCTGGAAATCCTCGTATTTTAAGGTGCCGGTCTTTCGACTGGCGGGCATGGACGGCAAAAATTATTTGATTAAATATACAGCTTTTCCAAAGCCAGTTAGACGCACAAGGGGCCTAACGACTCTTTTAGACAGGCAATCCGGTATCGCGTCAACAGAAAAAGATGTGACTATTTATTCGTCAAAACCCCTATGTTTGTGATCGCTGGCGATGATTTGATTTTGGCAGGAGAATTATTTGTGGCTGACAATTCAGGGAAGTCCTCAAGAAGATGCAGGAGTGAAAAATTAACCCAAAACAGAAGGCTAAATATGCTTAAACGACTACAAAATCCAGTGCCGGAACCGACTTGGGAGGAATTCTGTGCCCTGAAGAAGAAACATCACCGGGATTGGTATTTGCTCTGGCCACTGTCCCCTGTCCTGATGTTTTTGCAGCGCCTATTCGGGAAAAAATGTGGGATTCCCTATTAGCGACAGGCTCACCTTTGGGTGTCGCGGCACCCCTTCAAGCATTCGCTTTGCGAGCACAGCAGGGGTTTCATCGCTGAAAAAGATATATATTTCATAGCCAGTTGATTGAATTGGAATCGCCCCTTGGAATTCGGGCCGCCGCTGAATAATTTGAAACCCTGGCCATGCCTGATCGTTGGGCAAGGTCAGCATATAGGTAAACATGGCCGTTGGATACTTCCGAGGCTCGGAAATGTCGATCAGTTTTGAAGCAAACGCAAAATGTTGCAATTGGGCGCTGGAGGGACATAATCGTCCATTATGGACCAAACAGAAAAAACTGCATTTGCCGAGCTTATGTCACCGATCACTTCAAAACCAGCCAGTCGGGGTCGAATCAAAACCAGCCACTCTAAAGTGCTTTATTCGTATCAGGTTTCTTGATGCTGGCAAGGACTTTTCAGTCTCTTCCTGCGGCAGAGACT
>JBKQUS010000131.1:0-5552 GCA_052325505.1 Limisphaerales bacterium | reverse complement strand
TCTTTTCGAAAGGGTTTTGAAACTCGGAATGAACGGCAGACAACTAAAAATAGAAGTGACAGCAAGCCGTAAAAGTCGCGCTTATTTTCAGTGCTCCGTGGTCTAAAGGATGGGGTCCGCCTCACTCAAACTGAATTTCAATTGGCAAAAAGCCCAACCACGAAGCGAGAAGCGTCCGCTGAAGCCTGCCTCAAAAATATCAAAGAATCTTGCGCTAATGGTAACTGTTCGGCCCAGGAATTGAGTGCTTATTGCGACTTCGCTTGTTCTCTAAAGAGCTACGATCTTGCCAGGGCCTTGCTCGTCCAGTGGGAAGGCGTGGAACCCGAGAACTACTCCGTCTTGCGGAGACGAATTGAGCTTGAAATCGCAGTTGGACCGCTCAATGAAGCCCAATCACGGCTTGCGAAAATTTTATCGCGGAATCCCGAGGATCCCTGGGCGTTGGCACAGAAGGCTGTTACCTATGTGTTGGGATGACAAAACGTTTATCAACAAGAATCGCGAATGTCGCCATCGCTTTGCAGCCTCCTTTGGGTCGCTTCCTTAAATGAACCCCCATCGGCGCATAGTAACGCCTTTTGCCTCTCAGAGCAGATCCTGGAAATGGCTTTGGGTCTTTCTTATGCTTTTCCTCCCAGAGATCAGCCAGGCCCAACTTCAGTTCACGACAAATGACCTTCCATGCCAGATCGGCCAATACAACTGCTCTTATTTTAGTAGCAACGTGGATGTGTCCGGGTATTTAACTCTGGCAACAAATGGTCCTCCCCCACTCCCCGGTGGAGAGACGAATATTCAGCAGTTTTGGAACTTTTCGAAAGGACAGCAACCTTACGAGTCGATCTTACGAACGGACATCATTTCGCCCTCGAACGGCGCAAATGGCGGCCTTTTTCCATCGGCTTCCTACGCTGAACAAGACACCATGGAACCAAGCTCTGTAATCGGATGGAGCTACTACGGATTTGGTGACGAGAGCACAAACCAAGGCCGTATCTATTACGGTTGCGATGAGCCTGTTGCCGGCGCATCACCCGAGGCCGTATTTGTTCCACCGACCATCGACATACCCGCGACCGTGCAGTTGGGCCAAACTTGGACCCGGTCGCTCTCTTGGCCAACCCTTTATTCCGAAGTCATTCTAGTCAGCAATTATTTTACAGCGGACGCGACCGTGGACGCAGCCGGATCAATGGCGTTGCCAGGGATTGGAACAGTTCAGGCATTGCGCGTTCACGAAGTCCATTCCTATGCGATCAGCGAAGTCACCGACCCTCCAATACCGCTCGATATGCACACCAACGACTATTATTACTGGCTTGTGCCTGGAGTGGGCGTTGCGGCGCAGGTCTTCTTATACGGCAATAATGTCTTGTACCCGGCCGGTATGCCCTGCACGAATACCGTCCAGCGAATGTACTTTGCCAACTATTTCACGAATTCCATCGTGCCCGGTCCATCCAACCCCACATTTCAAACTAATCTGCAGATTTCCCTTCAAGGAACGTCAGTCGTTCTCAGTTGGAATACGTTTACCAACAGCACAAACTATGAAGTGGATCGTACGAGAGCCTTATCACCAACAAGCTGGCAGCCGCTCGGCACGACTACGGGCAATACCTGGACGGACTCGATGAGCTACGCGCAAGGATTTTATCGTGTAGTTGGCACGCCATGAGCGGCCGAACACACCCAACTATGAATATACCAGAGCATCGACGTGCAAGAGAATATTTTGACCATGCGGAGCGCAGGGGTGAGGGGGGCCTTCGCTTGGTCGTTGGTCGTGCCGCCCAATGAGAATCAGTTCAAGGCCTCAGCGAAACGGATAGGTTGATTCGATACTTTATGATTCACCACGAGTTCACAACGCTTGGAAAAACCATCCGACAGCTCCGTCAGGGCCGTAAATTATCGCAGGAAACCTTTGCCGAAATCTGCGGCCTTCATCGCACTTACATTTGCGACGTGGAACGCGGTGTCCGAAATGTAACCATTGGCACATTGTTGAGAATTGCGCACGCGCTCGGAACCACTGTGTCTGAGCTTACCCGGAATTTGGAAAATGAAGCCCGTCCGCCAGAAAAGAGTCAGACGCTATTATATATGAATGCGACAAAAGTTTTGATCGGTGTTACGGTTTTGTTTCTGGCCACTCTGTCGGCTCAGGCGCAAAGCATTCTTGAAAACATTATCTTTGAATCCGCCATCGCGTCTTCTGTTCTCCAGGAACAAGTCGGTTCCGATGTATCGATGGCCGATCCACTCCCGGGCTGGAACGCTTCCATTGATGGCAATAATGCGGCCTTTATGGAAGCGTCAATCGCGCCTGAGCCGGGTCAAACCGGGCAAATCGCATTTAACTCGGAGTTCAATAACAACGGATCAACCCGGACTGAGTTCGACGACATTTCATTTCCCAACGTAACCGCACCCCCGGAACCTTCTTCGATGTTGCTATTTGGCGGCGGTGGCTCGGCGGTGGCGCTCTATAAAAGAAAGCGCAGCGGGTACGGTACGTTGTTTGACCAACGAACACGTTTGGCGCACATGGTCCACTCAAGATGGCGTGACGGGCAAACATGAACACAATCCGGCCGGTGAAAACGAAGTTGACAAAAGTGATCCTGCCGATAGGGCGCGGAAGATTGATTCTGGTGATCGACGATGAAGAGGCCCTGCTGGGATTGACAAAAAGCATATTGCAAAGCTCTGGTTATCGCGTAGTGACTGCGCAAAACGGTCTGCAAGGAGTTGCCCGCTTTGGTGAAAACCAGGATGAGATCAAACTTGTCATCACAGATTCAGACATGTCCGAGATGGATGGGATGGGTGTGATCCGCGTCGTCCGGGAGTTGAAGCCCGACCTCCCGATAATCATCACCAGCGGTTCAGAAGAGGACATGGAGGAACTGCAACGGATCGACCCCATTCACCTGAAAATCTTGGGGAAACCGTATGGCATCGACCAACTGCTGATGGCCGTTGACATGGCGCTGCACCATTGAGCTTCGAAAAGACAGAGTATGTAAAATCTAAACTCATCCGGGATTCATTTCGGACGTTCTAATCGGGAGTTCCGGTGGTGTTCGTCACAGCTCAACGCGAAATTCCCGTTGATTCCTTTCTTGGTGACAAATTGCTGGAGGAACGAGGCCGGAAACTGGACGGAAAGGCAAGCACACCGGATTCCTTAAAAAAGATTTCCAGATGGACAGCAGTTGTCCTTGTGGTTGTGCCATAATGGAAGGAAAAGTTAAATGGACAACTGACAACGTAGATGGAAGGGACCGCTGAAGGAGCGGCTTGTGAAACCGGGCTTGGAGGCTGCGCGGCAGCGCAGCCCTACCGGAAGAGGGCCAAGAACCGCTCCTCTGTCAACCGCATTGATGGATGATGAGCAGGTACGGGTTCACGGCCGGCGACCATTCAACCAGCGCCCGCCCTTGCACGGTGTTTATGGCGCGAGATGTTTGTGGACCAGCGCGCAGAGTTTCATGGCGAGTTGGTCCTTCATGCCGTAATACACGCACTGGCCTTCCTTGCGGCGCTCCAGGATGCCGGCCCCGGCGAGGAGGGCGAGGTGCTTGGAAACGTTGGCCTGGCTCGCGGCCACCGCTTCAACGATCCCGTTCACGGTGCGCGGCTGACCGCACACGGCCTGCAGGATGCGCAGGCGCATCGGCTCGCCCAGCATTTTGAAACGGAGGGCCACCTGCTCCAACTGGCCGTCGGACAATAAATGATTGGTCTTTCCGGTTGACATATTCTTAAATAGTTATATATTCATACCACGATTATGAATATTGCGCAAGCCAAAACGTCCATTCAACCGACTGAACTGCAACGCCTCCTCGACGAGGGCCGCCCCGCCCAACTGCTCGATGTCCGCACGCCGGGGGAGTTCGCCGCCGCGCACGTGCCCGGCGCCAGGCTGGTCCCCCTCGGCGACCTTGATCCGGCCGCTTTTCAACGGGAGCGCGGCGGGGAGGAAGTTCCGGTTTACGTGCTCTGCCAGTCCGGTGGGCGCGCCCGCAAGGCGATTGAGAAGCTCGAGCAGGCCGGGGTTCGAGGTTGCGTTCTTGTCGAAGGCGGCACGCAGGGTTGGATTGACGCGGGTCTGCCGGTCACGCGCGGCAAAAGCGCCGTGTTGCCGCTGATGCGACAAGTGCAAATCGCCGTAGGCTCCATATCGGCCCTGGGCGCGGTTCTGGCGCTCACCGTTAACCCGCTCTTTGCCATCATCCCGCTGCTCACGGGTTGCGGTCTGATGTTCGCCGGCATTTCAGGCACATGCGGCATGGCGCTCCTACTGGCGAAAATGCCGTGGAATCGCGCCCAAGCCTGCGGTTCGTGTTGTGCGACGAAAGAGGGAGCCTGATTCATGAAAAAGCCTCTTCGCATCGTGATAGTTGGGGGCGTGGCGGGAGGCGCTTCCGCCGCCGCCAAAGCCCGACGGGTCGATGAAATGGCCGACATCCAGATCTTCGAGCGCGGCCCATACATTTCCTTCGCCAACTGCGGCCTGCCTTATTTCATTGCCGGTGAAATTGATGACCGCGCCAAATTGATTGTCATGACGCCGGAAAGATTCTGGGAACGCTCGCGCGTGCGCGCGCACGTCAACCACGAAGTGCTCTCGATCAATCGCGCCGCGAAAACGATTTGTGTCAGGGAACCGGATGGCCGGGAGCGCGACGTGCCTTACGACAAGCTCGTGCTGAGCCAGGGGGCGAAGGCCATCGTGCCGCCCATCCCGGGCGCGAACCTGCCGCATGTTTTCACCCTGCGCGACATCCCGGACATGGATCGAATCGCCGCCTTCCTCGACGAAAGGAAACCCCGTCATGCGGTGGTGATTGGCGGCGGATTCATCGGACTGGAAATGGCGGAGGCGTTTCACCATCGCGGGCTTCATGTCACCATTGTGGAGCGCAATCCGCATATTCTGCCGTTGTTGGACCGCGACATGGCGGCCCATCTGCAGAATCAAATCCGACAGGACGATTTTGACTTCAAAACCAGCGCCGAAGCCGCGCGGTTCACCGTGGACGGCGTGGAGTTTGCCGATGGCAGCCGGTTGCCGGCGGACCTGATCTTGATGAGCGTGGGCGTGAAAGCGGAAGTGGAACTGGCGCGGGCGGCGGGCCTGGAAATAGGCGCGACCGGCGGAGTGAAGACCAACGGCCGCCTGGAATCGTCCGACCCGAACATCTACGCCGTGGGTGATGCGGCGGAAACGATGCACGTCCTGACGGGCGCGCGGGCGCGCATTGCGCTGGCCGGCCCGGCCAACCGGCAGGGACGCATCGCCGGCGCCAACGCCGCCGGCGCGCATCTCATCTATCCCGGAGCGCTCGGCACTTCCATTGTGCGCGTTCTGAAGATGACGGCGGGTTTTACCGGCCTGAACAGCGCCCAAGCCACGAAGGCGGGCTTCACCTTTTTCACCAGCCTGACCCGCGACAACAGCCACGCGCATTATTATCCCGGCGCAAAACCCGTCCTGATCAAAATCATTGCGGAAGAAGGCACCGGACGCCTGCTCG
>JBKQUS010000130.1:0-105343 GCA_052325505.1 Limisphaerales bacterium | reverse complement strand
TCTTTTCGAAAGGGTTTTGAAACTCGGAATGAACGGCAGACAACTAAAAATAGAAGTGACAGCAAGCCGTAAAAGTCGCGCTTATTTTCAGTGCTCCGTGGTCTAAAGGATGGGGTCCGCCTCACTCCTCTCCACCGAAGTACAATTCTGCCCATTCCTCCAACCAAAGCTGGTAATTCCACCCGTCGGCCGTGGTTGAACCAAGCTCTCCGAAAAAATCGTCAATCTTTGGTGGAAAACCATACTCTGTGCGAATGCTGGTGTCGGGTGGACGCAGCGGTGCTGCCGGAATGGATGCCAACTCCGTTTGGCTTGGGAATACCATCTTGGGCCACAACTTGCGCCTCGCCTGCGTTTTGTGAAACTCCCACCAGCACACCACTATGGCGAGAACCAATATGGCGGCCAACATACCGTAAAGCGCCATGTCGGAATGAAACTGCCAAGCAAACGCTGGAAGCACCAACACTATTGCGACAATCATCGCAACATGCTTCCAAGTGAGTTGATTCTTGTTGAGCATGGCAACGTGGCCTAACGTTCCAAAGCCAAACCACGGCCACCGGCGGCCAGGCTCCGAATGCAATGATGACATCCAATCTTCATCGCTCAATCCAAAACTGAAGGGGCATTGGCCGTTGGCTCCGGGGCGGGGTTAGGCGGATGTCGTCTGTGCCGGAGGAGAAAACTCAAACCAGCATAACCAAGCAACCCCAACGTGCTGATACCTGCAAAGCCGATAGCCGCAACTTTCGGTGCTGGCAACGGAATATCGTAGAACTGAAACTTGCCGAGATAAATGGCTGTCTCCGTATTGACGCCCTCCAATCTCCAATCTTCCAGACCGAACCAACCGAAATGGGTCTCATCAACCCAATAGTATGCCTGCCACAATGTCCGGTAAGGCGGATGATAATCGTTGACGCCAGGATTTTGCAGACCCCAAAACAGAAGCGTGCTGCTCAAGGGGATGCAAGCAATCGCCGCGACGAACCAATGACTTGTGAATCTGAATTTCACGGTGCTCGAAACCGCCTAACGATCCAAAGTTGAGCCACGGCCACTGGCGGCCAGGCTCCGAATGCAATAATGACATCCGATCTTCGTTGCTCAATCCAAAACTGAAGGGGAAGTGGGCGTTGGCTCCAGCGCGGTGTCAGGCTCCATGTCACTAAAACACCTCATACCATCTGAGCCGAAGCTGGAACCATGTAACGTACCACACGGCTGCCAGCACGGCCAACGAAATCAAAAGATATGCGAACGAAATCTTCCGCCGCGTGAGCCGGCAAGCAATGAAACCAACAATCGCAGCTAAATCAACGGCAATGACTGGGCCGAACAGTGTAAAAGCATTTCCTCCACGGCCATTTCCATGAATTGGCGGTCTGTTCTGTTGGCAGGCATAGCTCAGTGATTCTCTTAAACTAAAACCACAGGATCATCCATTGTGGACTCAGGTGGGCAATTACTGGCTTAACTCGTAGAACATCTGGGTGCCGGAGATGGGATTGGTCACTGTGTTCTGCCCGCTTATGACAACCGACGCGGGAGAAACGACGTTCCAAACTGCCGGCGAAAGGCTGGTCGTGGATTGCAACGTGAACCCGTAGGCGGTGTTCGTCCATGTCAATATAACATCGGTTCCGGAAAGAGTGATGGACAATTGCGGCGGCCCAGGCAACGCAAGGCCAAACACCGCGCCATCGTGGTGCTTGCCACCTTGATACGCAGTCCCATACAGGGCATTTTCCGATAGAATCACTCCGGCAAAGATACGAGCTCCGTCGTTGCCGTTGGTAAAATTATACAGGGTGGTAAAATCCGTGCCATTCATGTTCAGGGCGAAGACCGTGCCGTCGCCGAAACTGCCGCCGTTCGCCGTCGTCCCAAACAGGGTGCTGCCCGATAAAATCAATCCGGCATCCGGATTTTCTCCGTCGTTGGCGTTGGTAAAACTATACAGGGTGGAAAAGTCCGAGCCGTTGGTGGTGATGGCGAAGACCGTGCCGGCGAGCGCACTGCCACCCTCGGACGCTGTGCCATACAGGATGTTGCCCGATGAAACCAGTCCGGCCAACGGAGAAATTCCGTCGCTGTTCGTGTAGGTATTGGGATCCTGAGCCGTGAAACTATGCAGGTTCGTATAGCCGGTGCCATCGGTATTGACAGCAAACACCACGCCATTACCCGCGCTCCCGCCTTCAGGCGCCGTTCCATACAGGGTATTGCCCAATAAAATCACTCCGGCTTGCGGATTAGATCCATCGCTGCCGTTTCCAAAGGTATAGACATTTGTATATCCCGTACCATCGGTGTTGACGGCAAAGAGCGTGCCAGCGCGCGCACTGCCGCCATATTCCGTCGTCCCATAAAGAGTGTTGCCCGACAAAATCAAACCGGCCATAGGAATGCTCCCGTCGCTGCCGTTTCCTAAACTATACACGTTGGTGTAGCCCGTGCCATTGGTGCTAATTGCGAATACGACGCCCAAGTTGTTGTTGCCGCCATTCCGTGTCGTCCCGTACAGAGTGGAGCCCGACAAAATTAAACCGGCTTCCGGTTCAACTCCGTCGTTGACGTTGGTAAAAGGGTAAAGAATTGTAAAGCCCGTGCCATTGGTGTTGATCGCGAATATCGTGGAAGACGTTGCCGTCCCATACAAGGTATTGCCGGATAAAACCAATCCGGCAGCAGGTTCAGAACCGTTGTTGCCGCCAGAAAAACTATGCAAATTCGTGAAAGTCTGCGCTGCCAGCGGGCTTACCGAGATTAAGCCTAGTGCGACGATCAGCGCAGCCTGCAGGAACTGGTTTTTAACGGTCATTTTCATTGGCTTTTACCTTCCGTTGTTTTAACAACGAATATCTCAAAGATGTCACCAAAAATCAAGCATAAATATCCTTCGCTTTGGCCCTGGCCCACGCCGCAGGCGTGAACGTTTTGACCGGGATTTCCCATTTGATTCGCTCCTTGCCATACAGCCTTTTCCCCGAAAACAGCACCCCTTGTAGTTTTTAAACAGGCTCCAAGGCAGGCGGGCACTCAACTGATCGCCGAAGCGCGGCGCGCAAGGGATTGCGCGCCCCACCCATTGGCGGTCCGGCGATGCAAAATGGCGGTAGTGTCAAATAAAAGGAATGAAGGCAGAAGGCTCAAGGCTGAAGAGGAAATGGACGGAGTGGACGCAGCTCGATCCCCCTCTCCCCGCTGGCGCGGGGCGAGGGGACGAAAATCCCCACATCGTCAATATTCCTGCACGAAATCGAGATGCGCCTCCGAGTGGACGGGGCCGTGCGGAAAAGGACGAAAAGGACGAAAAGGACGGAAAAGACTGGCAAAAGCGCGAAAAAACTTGACGGCGGGCGGGGAAAAATGCTTTGTTTACGGAAGTTTTTTTCATGAAACCAATTACCAAGAGTTTTCTGCGGCTGGGCGCGGTGTTGGGTCTGGCCTTCGGTTTTGCCAGCCTGGCTTCGGCGCAAAACCTGACTTTGCGCATTGTTTGCTACAATATTGACTGCGACACCGGCTCAACTGCGCCGCTGCCGGGATTGATTTATCCCGCCTCCGGATCGACGGCCACGACCAGTGGCGGCGCGCTGGAAGGGATCGGCGAGGAAATCCTCGCCGACGGCGTGGCGCAACCCGTGGATGTTCTGGCTTTGGAAGAGACCAGCGGCAATGCGGCCACCGTCGCCCCGATCGTGACCGGCTTGAATGCTTATTACAGCCAATATAATCCTTTGGCGTCGAACATGTATGCCATGGCGCCCCAGGGCTATCTCACCACCGGCACTGGCAACGGGCCCAGTGCCATGGTCTATAACACGAAAACGGTGCAGCTTGTCGCCACCGTCCCGGTGGACCCGCCGGGTGGCACCAGCCAGCTCGGTTCGGCCAGCGGCGAGTATCGCGAGGTGATGCGTTACGAGTTTGCCCCGGCCGGCCAAACCCCGACGACGGCCACGGAGTTTTACGTCTATGTCAGCCACTACAAAGCTTCTACTGGCTCCGCCAACGAGCAGGACCGTTACAAGGAGGCTGTCATCATCCGCAATAACGAGACCAACCTGCCTGCCAATGCCCGGGTGCTTTACGTCGGCGATTACAACCCCGATAGTGGCAGCAGCGAAACGGGTTACCAGGCCATCATCGCCGCCAACTCTCCCGGCGGTGTGGCGCAGGGACAAGGCGTGGACCCGCTGAATGTGTCCGGCTCGACCACCATTGATTGGGAAGACAGCACCACAAACAAAACCATTTTGTTCATGCTCACTGAAGAAAGCTACGAGCTGCGTTACCGGGATGATTTGCAGATTTGCACGACCAATGTCTATAACGGCACCGCAGGCGGGCTGGCCCTGGTGGCCGGCACCTATCACGCATTTGGCAACAACGCCTCGATAGCATGGGGCTCCTCTGTTAATTCCGGCGGCAACACCGCGCTGACCACCGACCTCGCGCCCGGCTCCCACCTCAGCGCCTCGACGATTTACGCGGATCTCGCCGCGGCAACCGATCACCTGCCGGTGGTGGCCGATTACACCATTCCGGTCGTCCAACCCGGGGCCATCTTCACGGCCACGCCGACCAGCGCCCTCCCCCCGTTGACTGTCACCTTCAGCGACGCATCCACCGGGATCGTGACCAACTGGAACTGGGATTTTGGCGATGGCGCGACGAGCAATACTTCCACTACCCTGAGTGTGGCCCATACTTACACGAGCGCGGGGGTTTATAGCGTGACGGAAACGGTGACCGGGCCCGGCGGCGCGAGCACCAACACGCAAACCGGTCTGATCACCGTCCTGACTCCCTTCCAAGTCTGGCAATTGCAATATTTTGGCAGCACCAACTCCGCCCAGGCGCAGCCCACTGCCGATGCCGATGGCACCGGCCAGAACAATTATTTCAAGTACGTGGCCGGGCTGAACCCGACGAACCCGGCGTCGGTCTTTGTGTTCAACATTGCCGGCGTGTCGAATCAGGCCACGTGGATGAACCTGGTGTACGGTCCCGTGGCGGCCGGGCGCAGCTACATTCCGCTGAGCGCGAGCCAGCCCAACGGGGCATGGGCGGCATTGACCAGCGCGGCCGCCCCACCAGTGACCAACGGGACGCAGGTGACCGTGACGGACACCAATGCCGTGCAGGGGCAGACGTTCTACGAGATGGAAATCACGCTGCCGTGAGTTGCGAAGCGGGGTAGAGGCACAGATTTTAAGCATGTGTCCGGCGGGACGCCGGACACGGCGGGCGAGACGCCCACGCTCCCAGGGAAGAACGACTTCACACGGCCACAGGTTTATTTAACCCGCTCCAGACAGCGCAGAATTGACCCAGGCAAGGGGTATGCCGCGCATTTTCAGGCATTGCCCTACAGAAGAATACCGGTTTGCCTTGCAGACACACCCCGCGAAAAGAGGCATTTTAATGCACATAATTAGTATCCATGAATACACGACCAATACCCATCACCGTCCTGGCCACTGCAACGGCTCTGCTGCAGATGGCACTTTGTCAAAAGGCGTACAGTAACGGGCGGTTGGATGAAGCCGGAGTATCGATCCTGGCTCCCGCAGTCACCCCGGCGGGCGGATTCGCCGCCGATCCACAAGAGTATCTCAGGGTCTCATGGTTGGTAGTGGAGAACGCTTCCGACGTCTACACGTATTCCTACACGGTGCAGAATCCGACGGGCGATGTTCATCTCAACGGCAACGGCACGTCCGGAACCACACCCGAGGCTTTTAACTTCTTTTTTGTTGACTTCAATACCACCCTTCCCGGCGCTTATGTGAGCGGGAGCCAGTCCGGAACCTCACTTCGGAAATTTAGCAGTGATGAACTGGCCTGGTTTTTCGCCCCTGGCATCGGGGCGGGCAGCAGCAGTACCACGGTGTCGTTTGAGTCGGATCTGCCGCCCACTTGGGGAAGAGCGACTGCGGGAGACATCGCTTCCCGTCCACCGTGGTCTGCCGTCTTTGAGTGGGGCGCAGAGCTTCCGGTTCCCGGCATAGCCAGTGTGTCGGGGACAACGGCAATCCCGGAACCAACGACCACGGAGCTGATGTTCGTGGCGGGATCGCTGGCCGGGGTTTTTTGCCAGGGGCTGAAGCGATGGCTGCGCTGGTCAGCCCCGCAAACCGACCGTTAGCGGACGACTCCTTCCCGCACGAGCCGTCTCCTACTTTTTAGACGGGCTGTCGAGGCGGACTACCATGGCCCTGCCTTGATATCCAATACGGGCGGTAGCCGCGGATTTTAAAGGTGTGTCCGGCGGGACGCCTAACACGGCGGGCGAGACGCCCGCGCTCCCCGGGAAGGATGATTCCCCCCCACCAAATTCGACGGCTCGGCGGGAGCCTCGCCCTACCAAGACCTTTGCGACAGGCGAGACGCCCCCCGCCCAGCGCCGTTTTTCGGGCTTGAAAAAAGCGTGAAAATTTCGGGCGTTTTTGGGCGCTTGTCAAGAATACATACTTGACAAGGAGGGCCTCGACCCCGTTTTTCCTCAATATTTACAGGGGTTTCGTTTTTTTAAAAAAGATGTCACGGTGACGTGTACACTTTTTTAGAATATGATATAAATGTTGCGTGATTGATAATTTAGTCATGGAACTGAATCTGGTCCGCGGCGGGAGCCAGCCGCCCACCTTCCTACTCCTCTGCGCGGCCCCGGCCTCCCCCGCGGACCCCATGACTTCCCAACACACAACACCCATGAAAAAGAATACACACAAACTGTCATTGATACTGATCGCGGCCCTGTCGGCCGCAGCGCTGGGCGGAGCCGGATGCGGCACGTCGGCCAATCTCGCGGGACTGGGAGTCTCGGTGAACGTCGCGCAAAAGGGCGTGGCGGCCGGGCTGACGGTGAACGCGGGAACGAACGCCATAACGGTGGGAAGCTCTTACAGCCAGGGGACGAACTCCTACTCGGTGCAGGCGAGCATCCCGACCGGGACCAATAACTGAATTTAACCACATAGATCACAAGGATCACAAAGGAGACGATGACGCTAAAAAACAAATCCCTGATCGGTCTAGTCTTTGTGCTCTTTGTGCTCTTTGTGGTTATCCTTGCGGGATTTGGCACCGGCTGCGCTTGTCCGCACCGCAAAGCTCTCACCACTCATGTCGTTGAAGTGTTCAACCCGGAGCAGCGGTGCGACGGGCTGCTGGCGCGGGAGACGTGGCGGGACCAGGAGGGCGGTGGTGGAATTTTTCTGTTTGCGGACCCGACCGTCCAGGCCATGACCGCCACTCATACCAATCAATGGGCCCTCGGCGGCGGGTCCGCCTTTGCCGCCGGATCATTCGCCATTTTGGTGGACAGCAATCTTGTGCCGGCCATCGCGGCGACGGGGACGGCGGCGGGGAACATCGTCGGGGCGGCGGTGAAGACGGCGGTGAAGTGAAGGCTGAAGGCTGAAGGCTGAAGGCTGAATTAAGAAATATGAAGGCAGCGATCCCAAATCAATTTGACGCACAGAATGCGGCGGTGCTGTGCGCGCTGGCGGCGGGGGCCTATCAATCTCAAATTTCAGATTTCAGATTTGAAATCAGCGATGCGGATACGGACACACGGGTCGTCATTTATCAGAACGATACGGAGCTGATTGTGGCGTTTCGGGGGACGGCGGGTTTGCGGAATTGGGTGACGGATCTGGATGCGCGGTTCAAGGCCGAGTCGGGTTGCAGGGTCCACGCTGGTTTTTCGGCGGCGCTGGACAGCGTGGAAAGGCAATTGTTGGCCGCGATGGCCGGGACGTCGAAACGGATTTGGCTCACGGGCCACAGCCTGGGGGGCGCGCTGGCCATGCTCTTTGCGTGGAGAATTTCAAATTTCAAATCTGAAATTTCAGATTCACTTGCGGGTGTTTACACGTTTGGTCAGCCGCGGGTGGGGGATGCCGGTTTCCGGGACTTGTACGACAGCAGGTTAAAGGAGCGCACGTTCCGGGTGGTGGATGGGGAGGATTTTATCACGCGGATTCCGTGGTTGTTGGGGGCGTACCGGCATTGCGGGACGGAAATATTTTACGACAGCCTCGGCGTGGCGCGGGTCAGTCCGCCGTGGTGGGTGAAAGGGATGAGCGACGTGTTCGGGACATGGTCGGAATGGAGCCGGGAGGGACGGATTGCGCTGCTGGCGGACCACCATGTCTGCCGGTATGTGGCGCTTTTTAAGGATGGAATGAGTCGGACGAGTCGGACGGATCAGACAAGTCTGACGGATCGGACGGGTCGGACGAAGGGGAGACATGGGAGGGAAGGGGTCTGCCAATCCTGCACAGCTTCTCAAAGGACATGAATACTCTCCAAATTGTTTCCATCGCGTTGAGCATGATTTGCGTGGTGATCACGACGGTGCTGGCGTGGGTGGCAATCGCCAAGGCGCAAAAGGTGCAGGTGACATTCGCCGGGACGCCGGTGGACAAGAAGGAATTTGAAGCCGGCCTTGCGGCCCATAAAGAGAAGATCGATCGCCTGGAGGCCCAGAATGAAAAGGTCTGGACGAAGATGGAAGCGGACCGGGTGGAGGGCAAGGACCGGATGGCGCAGATCGAGGGGGATCTGAAGGCGGTGCGGGCGACGACGGAATCCATGAGCCGCGAACTGGGGATGATGAATTTGAAATTGGACAATCTAAAACAATGAACAAGGCACTCCCACGATGAATACGACACCTGAAATGCTGCGCCATGCGCTGCTTTTAATACTGGACAGCAACCGGACGCCATTCGGCCTGAACGCGAAGGCGTTGCAGTTGCGGCTGCGGATGATCGAGATAGCGGCTGAAGAGGCGGAAATCACCACGGAACTTGAATACCTAGCGGGGCGCATTCACAAAGCGCTGGTGGCGGAAGTCCGCCCGGAGATCAACCGGAAAATCCGGGTGTGGAAGATCACGGAGGAGGGGATCGATTACGTCGATAAACACAATCTTTGAACCATGAACGATATAATCAGACGCAAGCCGCGCGAGGGAGCAATCCTGAAGAACATGGCGCCTGCGCGCCAGCAAGCGCTTTGGGAATACATGGAAGGGGACAAGGACGAGAAAGGGCACAGCTACAAGGAATGCATCGCCTGGCTGGAGCAGGACGGCATCCATACCAACAAGCCCAGACTCTCGCTCTGGCGGGATTGGTATTATTCGGGACTGTCATTGCAGCGCAGCGCAGAGGTGGCGTTGAGGTGGGTGGCGGAGGACAAGGCGGCCGGGAAGATCACCACGCTGGAGGAGGAATTGGAGGCGGGGCAACGGTTTTTCAGTCGCCTAGCCATGCTGCAGGAAGACAACTCCGGTTTTGCCCGGATCATGACTGCGACCATGCGCAAAAAAGCCGTCAAGGTGACGGAACACAAGTTGAAACTGCTACAGAGCCGCGAGGCCAAAGCCAGGAAAGTCATCAAGAGCACCAAGCTGACGCCGGACGAGAAGGAGGCGCGGGTCAAACAGATTTTGGGAATCTCCTGATGAAGAAATCTTCCTCTAACACCTCTCCCCAGCCCTCTCCCCGCAAGCGCGGAGAGGGAGGGAAATAAAAAGCCGGGGATGAGCTTCTCGCCTACCAACGGCGGTGGGTGGAGGACAAGTCGCGGTGGAAGTTCGGCCTGTGGTCGCGGCAGACGGGCAAGGATTTTTCAGCGGCCAAGGAAGGCATCGACCAATGCCAGGTGGCTGAGGCGCGAGGGGAAAAGGTTGATTGGCTGATCGCTGCGCCGTCCGAACGGCAATCGCTCGAATCGCTGAGCAAATGGAAAGAAAGAGCCGAAGCCTATAAAATGGAGCTGGCTGACTACGAGGAGGTGCGCGATGGAGCCGAAGCGCTGCTCAAATCCGCCACGATCACGTTTCCGCATGGGAGCCGGGTGATTGCGGTGCCGGGGCGGCCGGATACGGTGCGCGGGTATTCGGCGAATGTATTGTTGACGGAGTTTGCTTTCTTCGAGCAGCCGGATGAGACGTGGCGGGCCATTCTGCCGAGCATCACGAATCCGATGCGCGGCGGGGTGAAGAAGGTGCGGCTGATTACGACGCCCAATGGGATTGGGAACAAGGCGCATGAGATTTGGGAGAAGAATTATAAGCCACAGATTAACACAGATGAACACAGATTAGGGAAAGCAGTTGGAAATCCCATCGGGAAGAAGGATTACAGGGCGAAATCGAGTGAGGGCTCGACAGAGTCTCGCCCTGCCGGGAAGGACGGCGCGCAGCGGAGTGCGCGCCCTACCGGGAAGTGGTCGTGCCATTTTGTGGATATTTACAGCGCGGTGAAAGACCACCTGCCGGTGGATATCGAGGAATTGAAGGAGGCGCTGAATGATCCGGAGGGGTGGGCGCAGGAGTTTGAATGCCAGTTTCTCGATGTGCAATCGACGTTGCTGCCTTACGAACTGATCACTTCGTGCGAGAGCGTGGAGGCGCGGGAGGATTGTCCGGCGGAATTTTGGAATGCGGCACCGGCCGCGCCGCCCGCCATGGGCATCGACTTTGGACGGAGCCGCGATCTGACAGTGGCCTGGACGCTGATGCGGCAGGGCAATGCGCTGATGACCGTCGAAGTGCTTGCGCTCGGCCAAATGCCCACTGACAGGCAGGTGGAAATCCTTTCGCCGCGCATCCGGCGCTGCGACCACGTTTGCCTCGACTACACCGGGTCGGGGGTGGGGATGGGGGACTACTTGGTGAAAGAATTTCGGGAATACAATCCGGACAAGCATTTGTTCGGCAAGATCGAGCTTTGCCAGTTCTCCAACGCGCTCAAGGTGGAGATTTTTTCCAAGCTGCGGATGGCGTTTGAGAAGAAGGAAGTTTTCGTCCCGCAGACGCGGAATGTGCGCGAGGACCTGCACAGCGTCAACCGCGTCACGACGCCAGCGGGCCAAATCACTTACCGCGCGCCGCACACAGCGGACGGGCACGCCGACCGCTGCACGGCGCTGGCCCTGGCGCTGCGGGCGGGCCGGCAGGAGGCGGCGACAGGCTGCTGCAGCTTTATACCTGACAGTCGCATCAACCGCGTGTTGGCCGAGCGGAGCAACAGGAACCCGTTTTCATGAAAAAAACCCATAAACTTACGCCTTTGAAAAACACGCCGCCCGGATTGTTCAACCCGCCCGCAGCCTCGAGTCTGGCGCACGGGCTGAACATCGGCACGGTGGTGAGCATGCAGAACCATTGGCGGGAATATTACAATCCGCTGCCGGGGATGAACATTCAACGGGCGCGGGCGCTTTACGATTTTTCGCGGCGGGGCTTAAACGCCGAGCTGCAAAATGTGTATCGCGAGATGGAGGGGTTGTTTCCCACGCTGATCGGGCTGATCGAAAGGCGGACCAGCCCGCTGTTGGAGATGGATTGGGCATGCAAGACCATCAGCCAATTGCCGCAAGGGGCGAGCCAGAGCATGGCGGAGGACCAGGCGGCGGCGCTGCGGGATGCGTATGAGAAGATCGACAATCTTTACGAGGCGATTGAATGGCTGGAGTTGGGGGCGTTCCGGGGCTACGCGCATTTGGAAAAGATTTACGCCAATCCGGGCACGGCGGACCTGAGCATCGAACATCTTGAGCCGGTGGAGCAATGGCATTGGACGCGCAAGAGCCTGTATGCGGAATGGGAGTACGTGGCGGCGGCGACGCAGACCAACATCGGGGTGCCGATCAATTACGGGCAGTTCGTGATCAACGAGGCACGGCGTCCGCTGGACCGGGTGGCGCTGATCCTGTGGGTGAGGGCGTCGCTATGCGAGAAGGACTGGGACGGTTTCATCGAAATTTACGGACTGCCGCACTGGGTCGTCTTCGGGCCGCCGAACATGCCGAAGGAACAAGAGCCGGCGTATCTCGCCGCAGCCAATACCATCGCCAAAGGAGGGAATGGCTCGTTGCCGCATGGATCGGACCTGAAATCGGTGGACAAACCGCGCGACGTCAATCCGTTTCGGCCGCGGTTGGATTGGATCCAGGAGCAACTGGTGCTGGCGGGCACGGGCGGGCTGCTTTCGATGTTGTCGATGCCGACGGGAATCGGGCACGGGGCGACGGGGGCGCATGAGGATGCGTTCAAGAAGATCAGCAAGATGGAGGCGCGCAAGATCAGCGGGATTTTCAATGCGCAATTCGACGGTCCATTGTTGGCGCAGAAATTTCCCGGGCAGGCGCGGCTGGCGCGATTCGAATTGAGCGCGAACGAAGAAACCGACGTGAGCGGCATCTGCACGCAAACGCTGCAACTGAGCCAGGCGGAGTATCAGATCGATGCGGCGCAGTTAAGCCAGGAGACGGGATACAACTTAACGCAGACGGCTCGGCGGGAGCCTCGCCCTACCAAGATGGTGAATTTATGAACCCAAGTATTCTTAATCGCGAATTTCAACATCCTCCGACGGCTTGTATCAGATCGAAGCCAAGGGGGAGCATCCGAATCGGCGGGCGGGCGTCGTGCAGGTCATCGATGACCGGGCGTGTGAAGCCATCGTCAACCGGTTCAACGCGGAGGCGGGGGAGGCGGGGTTTGCGGGGATGCTGATCGATCACGAGCATTTCAAGCACAACGAGGACAAGGAAACCGTGGCTTACGGCTGGCTGGGGAAATTGGAGAACCGCGCGGACGGCATTTACGGGCAAATCCGGTGGACCGAGACGGGGCGGAAGGCGGTCGATGGCGGCGATTACAGATTTTTCTCGACGGAGTATGACTCGAAAGATTTGACGATTTTGAACAGCGGCGAGAGTCCCCAGCGCGTCCGTCCGATGCGTCTGGACGGCCTGACCCTCACGAACGCGAATAACAACAAAGGCCAGAAACCCATCACAAACCGCGGAGTCGAAATTGACCCGCCACAGAAAGCACAACACATGAAGACAGTCTGCACCCTGCTTGGCCTGACCGCCGACGCGTCCGAAGAGGCCGTTCACGCGGAAGTGACGCGCGTGCTCAACCGCGTCAAGGAATTGGAGAGCAGCCAGATCGAGAGCGATCTGGAAACATACAAGAACCGGTTCGATGCGAAACAGCGGGAATTTGTCCGGACGCTGCTGGTGACGAACCGGGCGGCGACGCTGGAATTCCTGAAGACGCAGCCGGAGGAGAAAGGCCCGCTGGCGCCCGCGCGCCTGCACAACCGGCAAACGGCGCAACCCATCGATGCGGCCGCGGGAGGCGAGGCGGCGGATGAAGCGGCGCTTTCCGCCGAGCGCAATTCGGCCATCGAACAATACAAAGTCGCCAACCGCTGCAGTTTCCAGCAGGCGTACGACGCTGTACGCCGCAAGAAGCCGTCGCTGTTCGGCATCCCAGCCCGTTCCTAACCCCCCCTTGGAATTTCAAATTTCAAATCTCAAAATTAAAAAACTATGAATTCCGCACTTTTCGCAAGACCCAACAGTTTGTTCACTTATCAAGATCCCAACAACGTGACTGATTTCACCGGCACGGAAGGCTACCTGGTGGCCGCCAGCGCCGGCGCGTTGACCGTGAGCGCCAGCGCCACTGTGCCGGCGGTCGCCGTCGTGCTGGACGGGCTGCCGCCGGGGCGGCCGACGTCGCTGGGGGCTTTGGGCAAGACGCCGCCGATCCGTTTGCGGGCCGGCGGGACCATCAGCCAATTCAGCCGCCTCGTGCAGAGCGCGACGGGGCAGGTCGTGGCCGATCCTGGCCCGGGCACGGCGCGAGTCATCGTCGGGCTGGCCCTGGAAGCGGCGGTGGCGGGGGACTTTTTCCTGGCTGATCCGTGTTTTCCAACAATCGCATCCTAAGGAAAGTAAGAATTAAGAATTAAGAAATCAAAAACTAAACATTACACACAACTTTTATGCCACAAGGAGCCTCATTATCCGCCACACTGAACTATCAGTTGACCGACTTCGCCGCCGGTCATATGAACGACCTGAAAGCCGCCTACGACTACGCCGAGCGCATTTGCCCGACGGTGCGCGTGCCCGGTTCGCATGGTCAATACAAGAAGTTTGACGATGTCAATTCGTTCCAAACTTACAACACCGCCCGCGCCATGGGGGCGGACCCGACGCGCATCGAGTTTGCGGCCGAGGACGAATACTACAATTGCGCGCCGCAAGCGCTGGAAGTGACCGTCGATGAAGAAGAGCGGCGGCAGGCGGGGGAAAACAACGCCGTGGCGCAGCAGTTGCTGGACGAGGGAAAGATCAAAGCCGTGCTGAACGCGGCGGCGTTGAGTTACGCCTACAAGCGCACGAACTACGTCATCAACAACACCACGCCGGTGCTACAACGCGGCAATTTCAGCAATCCGAACATCGATCCCATCGACCAGATCGACGAGCAACTGGACGGGCTGTCTCTGAACTGCGGTTCGATCAACTTTCTGAAAGTGACGATGGACGTATCGGCCTGGCGCGCGATCCGCAGTCATCCGTTGGTGAAGAAACGGCTCATTGGCGTGCAAGTGAGCGAGATCAGTATTGAGCAGTTCAAGACCATGTTGCTGTTCCCGGTGGATCTGATGGTGGCGTCGATCAGTTATACGGGGACGAACCAAGGCCCGGTGGGCGGGGGCGGCGCGAGCGCGGGGGAAAAGACGCCGAAGAAACGCCTGCTGTCCGGCAACATCCTGATCCATTACAGCGCGCCCGATCCGACGCTCTACGATCCAAGCGCGTTCAAATGCTTCGTGTCGGGGCAAAGCAACGTGCAGGCGGTGCGAAGCTACATGGCCCCGAACGGCCTCTATGGCGGGCACATTGTCGATTGGTCGGAGGACATCGAACAAACGAGCCAGATGGCCATGGTACGGCTGCAACTTTCCTAAGAAAGTCAGAATTAAGAATTAAGAATTAAGAATCAAGAAAATCTGAAACTCGAAAAACATCATGAACAAAATCAAAAAATTAATCGCGGCTGTTGCTGTCTGCACTTTTGCATTCAGCTTTCAGCCTTCAGCCTTTTCCCAAGTGACGCCGACGACGATATTCGTCTTGACGAACCTTCCGTCCTACATCGCGCCGAACTCGACCAGCAACCTGTTCGCGGCCGGGGCGATTCCGACGAACAATGTGATCAGCCTGCGGCAGGGGCAGGGCATGGCCGCGGCCATGAGTTACACCGGCACCAACAGCGCCGCGACCGGGGGCTTCAGCGTCAATTGGGCGGTGAGCCTGGACGGCACGAACTGGTCCACGACCGGTTTTTTGCAGGTGACCAACACGGCCAACGGCACGAGTGTCTGCACCATCGTGACGAACTACGCCAGCTCGATCCTGAACAATGAATTGTACATCGCGCCGTACTCAATTCAGAACGCCACGACGTCGGCCAGCGGCGGGGTCAGCTTAAGCGGGGTGACGGTCAGCTTTGGCAACATCGTTCCGGGCGGGTACCCGTAAGACCCGGACTGCGCGGAAGGGGGCGGCGTGGTTGCCCTTCCCAGCCACGCCGCCCGAATTCCCCTAAGATTCTCAGAGGCTTTTAATTTTATGGACACTTGGATCACGATTGCGCCGGCGGACGTGCTGGCATCGATCAACAATTCGGAGCTGACGGCCGCGCTGAACGCCGCGCAGGCCTCGGGGCAGGATAATCCTCTTGACACGTTGATACCGGACGTGACGGCCGAGGCGCGCGGCTACGTGCGGCGGCGCAACACGCTGGGCCAGAGCGGCACGCTGCCGCAGGAATTGAAGAACGCGGCCATCGACATCATCATTTACCGCACCGCCAACCGCCTGCGGAAAAAGGCCATCGCTGAGGACAAGAAGGCGGACAACGACGAGGCGCTGCGGAAGTTGCAGGCGGTGGCTGACGGGCGGGTGGCGGTTTCGGCGCCGGACAATCCGACCACGGAAGTGACGAGCGCGCCCGGGCCGCGATGGGAAAAGGCGCGGCGGGAATTCGGCTGGGACGAGGAGAGGGGAATCTGAGGATCGCATGAACCCGCAGATTGAACAGATTCAGCCGGATATTTTCAGCAAGCTGGCGAGCGAGCCGTATTTTGCGACGATCAGCTTGTTCCAAATCCGCAAGGAGCGTTATCAGAGCGAGATTGACGAGGCGTTGTCGTCGGCAACGTTCGCTCCCGGCCAGAGCGGCAAGCTGCCCGGCGCGACGATTGAAGTGTTGATGCCGCTGATCAAGACGAACCTGGTCAACGCGCCCGGGCCGGTGGTGACGCTGGAACAGCGGCTGATCGTCAAGGAGAACCCGACCATCAATCTGGCGGCGGGGGGCGTCGGGTTGACGGCGGAGGAAATCGCGGTGGAAACGCTGCAAACGCTGCACCAATTTTACCTGGGCGGCATCTGCCAGGCTTTGTATCCCGCGCCGGAAGCCATCGTGCCCAATCGCGGCTTCGACGGGCAGGGCATCGTGGCCTACGACGTGGCGCTGCAGGCCACATTCAACTTGACACCGCCGGGGCGCACGGCCTGCCCGCCGCCGCCGGCGGAAAATCCGCCGCTGACGCTGGCATTCAGCGCGCCGGCCAGCGATGCGCAGGCGGTGATTTATTACACGATCGACGGGAGTTTCCCCGGGCCGGGGAATGCGGCGGCGGCGACTTACGCGGCGCCGTTTACGGTGGGCAGCGGAACGGTGGTGCGTTGGGCGGCCTTCGCGGCAAACAAACTGGGCAGTTCGACCGGCATGGCGACCATTACCTGAACCCTGAACCCCATCTCAAATTTCAAATTTCAAATTAAGAACTTATGAGCGTAACAGTGGCAAATCTTTCCGGAGGCGCGGCCTTCGTGAGCTTCAATTCCAAAAACATCCAGTTCGAGAGCGATTGCTCGCTGGAAATGGTCCCGACCACGGCGGTGTTGTCGTCGGCGCTCTACGGGAAATTCGACGAGATACCGACGGACCTGGTGATCAAATTCAGCGGGACGCCGCGCTATTACGACACGGCGGCGATCACGACGATGTTTCCTTACACGGGAGCATTTCCGGCGGTGGGGGCTTTTTACGGCGGGGGCAACGTGGCGGCGAGCATCAACTCGATCAATGGCGATCAATTCATACTCAACAACGCCATGGTGGGCAAGATGCCGGAGCTGATCCTCGGGGTGGAGAAGGTGATTCTGGGGCCGATGGAGATTTGGGGGTTGATCCAGTCGGGCCAGGGTCCGACGAGCGCGGGGGCCTACTACACTTATAACGCGGCGGGCGGGAGCTACAGCTTTGCGTATCCGCCGGTTCCGGGCACGGCGCTGGTTGGTCAACAAGAATATACGGCAGTTTTTGGGTCTGTGTCCGGCCTGGCGAGTTTTCAGGCGCAGGAGACGTGGACCATCGCGCACGAGTTGGAATGGTCGCCGGTGCTGATCCAGGGGCGGACGCGCGCGTTTCGCTTGCTGAGTTACCGCGCGCTGGCCCGCTGCAAGCCCGCCGACGCCACCATGGCCGCACTGCTCACCGCCCTTGGATTGCAAGGGGCCAACGCCCCAGCCGGCACGCGGCTCAGCCAACTCGCCAAGGCGGCCAATGGTGGCGCTTCCTTTCCGTCCCTGGCCATCACGGGGACGAGCAACATCAGCGTCACGCTGGGTAACGCGGCGCTGAAGACGGCCGGATTCCAGTTCGGGTCGAAGCCGTTGCGGCAGGGGGAAATCGGGTTTGTGAGCACGGCGGATTTGAGCAACGGCGCGCCGGCCGCGCCCTTAACCCTGGCTTGAGCGGTGAGGATCATCGTCACACCGGCGGGCGGGACGGCCTTTGTTCTGGGCGACGCCGCCGTGAGCCTGGTCATCGGCGCAAATTTCAGCGCCGGGGCGGGCGGGCAGATCAAGGAGGGATTTGTCAACAAACAGAAACGGCGGGTGCAACACAGCCCGCTTTTCCGGGCGGCCTATTTGCTGAACATCGCGCGGTTGAATTGGGAGAACCGTTTCGCGTTCACGGTGCAGCGGTCGTTCCAGACGGTGGAGGCGTGCGTGGCATTCATCGCGTTTCACCCGGACAGCGTGCCGGCGGCGGGGGAAATCACGCTGGCCCATCAAAGCGGCACGGGCGTGGTGCTGCGTTACCTGCCGGCTGCGGTAATCGAGATCGTGCAATGCACGCGGCAGATCGGACTGAGCTGTGATTTTCAGTACACGATTGCGGGCAACGGGCCGTGGCAAACGACTCCGTGAATTTGAAATCTCAAATTTGAAATCTGAAATACTTATATGAGCTTATCACCACTACCCATCCGTTTGTTTTGCGACCTTGCGGCGCGCAACAATGTCATCGACCTCAACACCTCGCAGGGAGCGATGTTTTACCGGGGGGACGACATTGAAATCGACATCGGCATCGGCCAGAGCGGGGCGCTGCTGACGTCGCTGGGCAACCTGGCGTCGGTGACGTGCCAGCTTTACCAGAGCGAGACGGACACCAACCCGCCCATGATGAGCGGGACGGTGGCGGCGGCGAACATGAACCTGGGATTGACGCAGGCGGAGTGGAGCAACAACACCAGCCCGTATTGCCACGCGGCGTTTTTGTTCCCCAACAGCCAGACGGCGGTGAGCCTGAACGGGCAGGCGACTGTCAACTATTGGCTACGGGTGCTGGCGCAAACGACGGACACGCCGGCGAAAATCATCACGCTGCTGGACGGCCCGGTCACGATCAAAGACGGCCCCATCAGCACGACGAGCGCGCCGCCGCCGGCGTGGTTCCGGCTGCAGACGGTGGGGGGCAACATTGTGCCGCAGGTTTTTGATCCGGTGAGCGGGCATTATTACAATCTGGAGATCGACACGGTGGGCGGGGTGCGCACGCTCAGTCTGGGCGATAGCGCGTACTGAGAGGAGGCCGCATGAAAGAGAATGCGCCAGCTTCCCTGCTTCGGACGTTGACAGGCTTGGCAAGACGGACAAAGGAGCTTTATCAACGGGCCACAAGACAGAGGGTGTCTTGGCGGGAAACGGCGGGAGCTGTGTCCGGTCAACACGCGCGGCGCAAAGGCGGCACGACGGAGGAGGGGGGGAAGATGCTGGCTGCGGGCCGCGAGATTCTTGCGGCAACGGCGGCGGGAAAAGCGGGAGCCGGGGCGGACGAACCATCGGCGGATGGCGGGGCGCTGGAACCGGCCAACGGGCCGGGACAAGTCACGCCGGCCTGGCCGGGAGAAGAGCCGGGGAATGGCGTCCAGCCCGAATGGTCCGGCGGCGGACGCGATTTTAGAACCAGGTTTGACGCTGCGCGAGCCGGCGTCGAAAGCCAGGCGCAGAGCGCCGAAGAATTGCAGGCCCTGCTCGACCAGGCGATCACGCTGCTGGAATCCGTCAGCCAGCATCCGGCGCTGCGGGATTACAGCGCCAACCAGCGCAAGCTGGAGGAAATAGAACAACGGCTGGGATACGGGGCCTATCCGCAATGAGGAACCAATTGATAATTGACAATGGACAATTGACAATGAAGACAGCCTGCAATTCCCCGTTGTCCATTACCCCATGACCTACACGACACTCACTTATGGCGGCGTGGAAAAGTCCCTGGCGGATTGGGGTGTCTCGAGCTGGTCGCGCACGGCGCAGAACCAGGCCAATGATGAATTCACCTGTGCGATTCCCACGCCGATGGATGGCAATGACATTTTCTCTTACGGGGCGCAGGTCATCATAAAAATCAACCGGATTTGCAGTCAGACGAATCCGACGAATCCGACGCTTCCGACAAGTCTGACGATGTCGCCCGGCCTCTCTTATTCCGGAGGGACACAATGGTTTTGGGGCTATTGTATTGACAATGACCGGGTGGGGGAGCCGGGCGCGGAATCGTTCAACTACAAATTCGCCGGGCCATACCAGTTTTTCTTCGACCGGCTCATCTTCCAGAAGCTGATGGCGACATGGAACGGCACCGAGCAAATCGCCGACTGGCAAAGCGACATCATTCTCGGCCTCAGCCTGACAGTCCTGACCGGCTCAGGCGACACCGTTTCCGGCACCACCTCCACCAATCTCATGTCCATCGCGCAACAGGTGAAGGAAATCTGCCTGTATGCGCAGGCGGATTCCGCCTGGCAGCAGGCGAATAATGGCCTCGGCTGGCCGGGCACGGTCCAATTCCAGTGCGACCAATTGACCGCTGAGATTGATGGCGTCAACTGGGATCTCCTGCAGACCGCCAGCGCCAACGTTCTCATCTCCGATTATTTCGGCGCGCCGCTCTCCGGAAAAACGTCCGCCAGCACGCTCCCGGCTGGCAGTTTCATGCTCCGCTGCCCGCTGGATGCCGTCAATGCCATCACCTGCGCTGACGCCATGCGCCGTCAACTGCAATGGCTCGGGGGAATCGGCTCGCCCGTCGTCTGGACCGACCACAGCCAGACGCCGCCGCAACTGCACATCGCCACGCGCGACCAGTTGACCGCGAAGAATTTAGCACTGACGGGGATCACCGTTAAAAACAAAATCAAGCGCCGCACCGATCTCATTCCTGCGGCAGTTCATTTCAAATACAAAGTCGCCGGCGTTTACCTTAACGCGCCCTACGACGTCATCATCAACGACGTGGCGGCCTACATTGGCGGAACACTGGTTGAAGGCATCGGGCAATTTGGCGCGCTGGTCAATCCGCTCACCGCGGCGGCCCTTTCCAGCGGGAATCAAACTGCTTTAATGGCCGCTGCAAAGACCGCGACGGCCGTGGTGCAGACCCTCGACTTCCAGGGGCCGAATGTCAGCGCCCAATCCGCCACCATCACCACCAGCGCGGTCAACTTCGGCGATCCTGCCGGGGGCGGCACCGCGCCCGCATTCTGGCAGTCCGTTTTCCCCCACCTGGTCGGCGTCAGCAACCTGCGCTTTTTCGACGCGACCCATTGTCCCGTCACTTTTACCGATCCGATGACGGGCGCGGCGGTCAACGTCACCGACCTGGGCTACCGGCTGCCGGATGGGCAGCTTGCCTCCTGGATGACCAACAGCGGCACGATCACGGCCAAAAAAGTCCGCGTCACCGCCTATTTTGCCTATACGGAAAATTTGCCCGGCGCCAACACCGTCGCCGGCTCCACCGTGGGCTTTAAGGAAGAACACTGCGATATCACGCTCACCAACGCCGTCAGTGGCAACTACTCCACCACGCCGACCGAAATCGCCGGCGAACCCGTCCCTTACGGCCTGGCCGGCTACATATTAGCCTTGGAATCAATCCCTCAATATGAGGGATCGATTCTAGTTCAAGAGCAGGAAATCACCGACGTTTGCCCGATTGGCAACGTCTTAAACATCACGGGAGGATTGACGGCATGGACGACAATGGACGCCTGCGTGCAGAGCGTGCGCTATGCTGACAATGGTCAGACGGAGATCACCTTCGGGGCTGCCAAGCATCTCGGCCCGAGCCAATTCATCGCGCGGTTCCGCAACAACATCGGGCCGCGCTGGTATCTCCTCATCAACCCGAATCCGATGAACACCGGCGCGAGCGGCGCGCTCGCGGTGCCGCCCAACGTGGCGCAGCAAGCCGCCAGCCCCGGCGCGAAAAATTTCACCTTTCAAAGCCTTTTCACGAGCCTGACGAGCGACCGAAGCGGGACGCCCGCCACGCTCCCCGCCGGAGTTCATGTTGACAGTGGGGCGGCGGCAAATCCCTTCACCGGCTCACTGGGCAGCGCGCCCGTTTCGCGCGCCTTCGGCCAGGCCCAGGGCGTCACCCTGGCGGCGGGGCCAAACGCCGTCGTCTCCGGACCGGGGGAACAGAACCCCTGGATTCGAGTCCACATCCACGACCTGACCAACGGGTCCGGCGCGCTGCAAAACCTGCAAGTCTATCTGCGCGAAATCGCCACTTGCGAAGAAATCAACGGCGTCGCCACGCCGATGTATCGGGTATTCCTTTGCAGCAACCCCTACTCCACCTCGCTTGGAATATGACCACCGTTCCCATGCTCAAGGGGGCCAATTGCAGCAACAGCATCCAGATTCGCACGGTGCAGTGGCGAGGCGTGACGGCTGACTTTCTCAATGGCTGGGACATGAGCGGCATCCCGTGGGGGCAACTTTGGTGGTCCGGCAGCGCCTCAAGCGAGCCGGCCTACGATTCCTACTCCGCCCCCGGCTGGTTTTCCTATAATGGCGGCAACGGCTCGGGCTGCGGGCGAAGCCAGGTTTTGGTGGGCGGGAGTAATCCTGTTCAATACATGGTCGCGGCCACGTGGGGCTACGGCAACACGGTCTGCCTGCCCGCCGCCTGCACCTCAACGATTCAGCCTTGCGCCGTGATCGAACTGGTGGCCCCGCCCGATGCCGAGAGTTACCCGCCGCCCACCGGCTGCATGACCACGCTCTATTATTTTCTTTGCATGGTTGGCGCGGCCAGCCTGCCCAATCGCGGCACCCAGTCGCAGGGTTATTGCAGCCAGGCGCCCTTTCTGCCGAACCTCGCCACCTGGCTGAACACGTCCAATCTTTACTTCGATTGGTGGATGAATGGGGCCAATTTCAATCAGTTGAGCGGCTTCAATATCAACGCGGTTTGCGATCCGCAGCCCGGCACGCCAACCCTTGATCCCTTTGACGACGTGCCGTGACAAGCTGCGCTTGAGGCCATTATGGACAAAATCATCCTCCCTGTCTCCAGAATCCGCGCGGCCGCGCCCGCCCGCAAGCCAGGGCACCTGGAAGAATGCCTGCGCCTGGGCAAAATCAGCGGGGAGTTTGTAGAATTTACGGTGGAACAATTTGCCGATATACGCCGGCGGTTCACGCTGTCCGACGCGTCGGACAAATCCGACCTGTCCGACAAAAGAGGCTTGGGCGATGCCGTGCATCGCATGGCCGGCCCGATTGGGCGCGCGCTCCATTGGCCCTGCATGAAAGGTGATGGCCCCACCGACCTCAAACCCGGATCACCCTGCGACCAAATAAGAAAAATTCTAAATGCCAAATTCTAAATGCTAAAACTATGAAAAAACTCAACCTGCTTTTTGCCTTCACTTTGGCCTTCAGCCTTCAGCCTTCAGCCTTTGCCGGCACCAACGCGGCCGTGATGTTCAACACCAACACCGGCGCGCTCACCGTTCCGACCGCCGCCGCTTTCTACAACGCCAATCCCCCTCCCGGCGGCGGCACGAATGTCCCCGCCTTGAACGGCAATAATACCTTTACGGGGAACGATACGTTTTCCGGCGGGCTGGACATATCGTCAGCATCCTATACCGCGTCGCTGACATTTAACTTTGCTGGAAATGGCAGCCAGACGGTCACGGCCAATGCCGGCGGGATACAGTTTCCCGGCGACATTGCGGCCCCCGGCTTTTCGCAAAACGGAAACGCGGTGCTGGATGAATCGATGGCGCTCAACGCGTCGCAATTGACGAGCGGGACGGTCCCGGCGGCGGTTTTGCCCGCCGCCCTGCAAGCCCTGGCCGGGAATAATGGCGGCGGCCTGACCAACGTCCATGTTCCATTAAGCGGCGGTTTTCTCAACGTGACCTTAAACCCCACGACCGTTTTCGCGCCCATATCCTGCTTTTTCGCGGGAGTAGCCTCATCCACACCGAGCGCGACAAATGCCGCGGAGTTCATTCCGGGGATTTGCAGCTATGCCGCGCTCTATGTGAACATTGGGTCCAGCACCCTGGGCGCCGGCACAAATGTGATCTACCAAGTCTATACGAACGGGGCGTTTGAGGGCACAACCATCACGCACACCAACGGGACATTGATCGCGGCCACCAACGTTGCATTCACGATGACCAACGGCTATATCGTCATCAAAGCCGTTGCGAACACCACCGGCGCGCCGATCAGCGGCTATTACTCCACATGGACCCTGAACTGAGGTCAAGAGAGCGCGGCGGCGGCCACCTGTTGATTTTTTTGTCAGAGGCTTTTTCGCGCATAATCTCAACGACCCGATTGGGGATCGATGGTACGCAAGCCTCAGCCACAAGGACATGGTTGTCGAGAAAGTCCACGTTCTCAATGCTGCCATCTTGGGGGTCGTTCAACTGGCTATCAGCGCCAAGAACGATGAACTCTTTACAGATTATTCCGGCCAAAATTGTCATTCGATCATGCCGCGGCCCAACGATCTGGGGAGGCCGCACGCGAAACATGGGAGGGTGTTGCCGGATCGCGGCAAGGGCTAGTGAGTTTTTCTTTTTTACAACAATGGTTTTTTTGTGCTTGCGGTTGACAGGAATTGCGCCCAAGATGTGGAATATGGGCGTTTACACCGAATACTTGGATCGGAACCTTGACTTCACTCGGTTACAGGCGGAACGCAAAAAACAATTAATAACGATCTCCCAGCTTCGGGACGGGCGCGACATTTTAGTTATCGCTGCCGACTTGACCAAGCCAAACAGCTATCTCGATTACACCGACATCTTGCCGGTCCAGGATCAGCTTGCGAATTTATCTGGAAATGCAATTGACATAATTATTGAAACGCCTGACGGATTCGCCGAAGCGGCGGAGGACATTATTTCCTTGATAAGGGGCAAGTATGAAAGAGTTGGAATGATAGTTCCAGGCTGGGCTAAAAGCGCGGGAACAATTTTTGTCATGGCTGGTGATGAGATTCTCATGGGAAAAGGGTCCGCCCTCGGCCCTATTGATGGTCAAATCGCTCAACCAAATGGAAAGAGGTTCTCGGCGCACTCGTTTCTGGAGGGTTTGACACGAATCAAAGGCGAGGCCGACTCGACCGGAATTTTAAGTAAAGCGTACATCCCGATTCTCCAAAACATTTCGCCGGGCGAAATTCAGGCCGCAGAAAACGCCCAAGCTTTCTCGCAGAAGCTTGTGCGAGATTGGCTGGAGCAATACAAGTTCAAGTTCTGGAACCAACGAAGAACATCCGGCATCGCCGTGACGCAGGAATACAAGAAAGAGAGGGCAGAGTCGATTGCTGGAAAACTGGCCGATCAATCGCGTTGGTTAACGCATAACCGTTCGATCCGAATACCTCAACTGGAAAATGACCTTAACCTTCAAATCACGGATTACAGCCAAAATCCGGCCCTGAACGAGGCGATTTTCAGATATTATACTTTACTAAGAATGACATTCGACTTGAATTTCTTTAAGCTGTTTGAAACTCCGACCACGCAAATTTATCGATTTCCAGGAATCCAAGAAATGCCTGTGCCAATCAGATTGCCGATCGCGCCGCCAGGGTCGCCGTTTCCCGGTTCACCTGTCCCAGGCACTCCTCCCCCAGCCACCCAGATTCAATTGGCGCTGAATTGCAATAAGTGCAAAACGCAGGTACAAGTTGTTGCGAATCTGGATGTTAGCGCGCCAATACCCCCGGGGTGTCTTGCTTTTCCTGCAGATAATGTGCTAAAGTGCCCAAGCTGCGGTGCCGATATAAACATGATGAGTATTAGATTGCAATTAGAAGCCCAGACTGGTAAAAAGATCATATGAAACCAAATGCTCAGTCCGACTTGCAGGCCCTCCTTGACCAGCGCGATCGCGTGCTCCATGAAGAGCCTGATTTTTGGATACAATTGCCGCCGGTTGAACAATTTGATTCCATTCGAGAATTAGCTGAGACCGTTCAGTCATTAAACACCGAAGAGCCGACGGCCGTTTATACTCGGAGTTAATCCGGGTTGCCCGACAATTGCCCTGCCACAGATCACCTAGTTTTGTGTCTTCGTGGCGGACTTATATTTCCAGATTTCAGTACCCCGATCCGGCCAACCGATGCGCCAAGTCTTGGGGGCTGATGTTTCGTTGTGGCCGGCGCCGTTTGCCCTGTCGCCTGCTGGACTACCGCAAAGGCGGGTTCGTTTAAGTCCTTGCGTTTCTGCATGGCGCAACCTTGCGCCGCTGCCGCTTGGAATCAGGCGGAAAGTCGCTCAACGCTGTTCAAATTGTATCACTACCCGTTGGCGCCGGCGGGGGGATCGGGCGGGGGCGGAGGGGCGGTTTCGACGTCGGCGAGGGTGAGTTGCTCGGGCGGGGCGGTGGCGAGGCCGGGGTCCGCTGTCAATAATCCTTCCGGCCTGGTGACGGGGAGGCGGCGCAGTTCGTCCGCGGCGGGCAAATCATCCAGGGCGCGCAATCCGAAATATTCGAGGAAAAGTCCGGTGGTGCCGTAGGTCATGGGGCGGCCCACGACTTCGGCGCGGCCGACTTGTTCGACCAGGCCGCGTTCGAGGAGGGTCTGCATGACGCCGTCCACCGCCACGCCGCGGACTTGTTCGATCTCGGCGCGGGTGACGGGCTGGCGGTAGGCGATGATGGCCAGGGTTTCGAGGGCGGGCTGGGAGAGGCGTGAGGGCCTGGATTTCAAGCCGACCAGGGCGATGATCCACGGTGCAAATTCGGGCTGGCTGACGAATTGCCAGGCGCCGGCCACGCAGGCCAGGCGGTAGCTGCGTTGGGCGGCTTCGTGGTCCTTTTGCAACGCTTCCAGGGCCGCGGTGATGTCAGCCTCCCTGGTTTTTTTGAAGGGCCGGGCGGCCTCGCCATGTTCGGCGGCGGCGGTGAGAAGGTCGCGCAATTCGGCGGCGTTGAGCGGCTTTTGGGCCGAAAACAAGATAGATTCCAAAATGAATTTAAGTTCCATGCAAAGCGTTTCTCAACCGGCGGCCGCCTCAGCCGGCAGGGGGGGCGCAGCGGGAGCGGGCGGCGCTTTTGTGATTTCAATCGTCCCAAAATCCCCGGACTGGACACAGAGCAATTGTTTCAAGCGGACCAACTCGAGCAAGGCCAGGAAGGTGCAGACGACTTCCGAACGGCTGGTGGCCGCGCTGAACAGATCGAAGAAATTGAGCGGGGACTTTTCGGCGGCCTGTTTGAGCAGGGATTCGATTTTTTCGCTGACGGTCCATTTATCCTCGAAAATTTCGCGGAAATCCTCGCGCTGGCTGACGCGCTTGAGGACTTCATTGACGGCGTTAATCAGGTCAAAAATGGAAGCCTCGGCCTTGGGAGCGGGCGGCGGGGCGGGTGTCTCCGGGCGGACGGGCAGGCGCGGGAAGGTGTTTTCCTGTTCGATTTCGCGGGCCTGGAGGAGGACGGCGGCGTCCTTGAATTTTTTATAGGCGACCAATTGGCGGATCAGCTCCCAGCGGGGGTCCTCGCCGTCGTCTTCCCCGGGATTTTCGGCCTGCAAGTCCCGGGGCAAAAGCTCGCGGCTTTTGATGTACATGAGAGTGGAGGCCATGACGAGGAATTCGCCGGCGATGTCCAGATCGAGCAGGCGCATGACGTCGATGTATTCGATGAACTGGGTGGCGAGGCGGGTGAGGTTGACCTCATAAATATCGACCTCCTCCTTTTTGATCAGATAAAGGAGCAAATCCAGAGGACCTTCGAAGACCTCAAATTGAACTTTGTAATCAGACATGATCAATCAATAGCGCAGGGGGAATGCTAAGAAAGGAATGACTAATGTCAAAGCACGAATGACCAATTAATAACGAAGCACCCATGACGGAATTTCGTCATTTGGCATTGGCCCCGAACGTTTTCGGGGTTGATTGGCCATGAGAAGTCCAGCATCAAACTGAAAATTTAAAATGCCCGCATTACCTGACCTCAATGCGGGCATTTTAGGTTCACTTTCCACAACTGTCGAGAGAAATCGGATCGGCGGAACGAAAACCTCCGGCACCTTCGTTGAGGTTCTGCCGTTGAGTCAACGCGAGTCTTGCCCTTGGGCCTCAAGGCGCATCCACGTTGCAGCCCAGTTCGCGCAGGCGCTGCAATTTGTAGATGAGGGCGCGGCGGCTGATGCCAAGGGCCTTGGCGGTGGCGGTGCGGTTGAAATTCTGTTTGTGCAGGGCCTGGATGACGGCTTGGGACTCGATTTCTTCCAGGCGTTGAGCGTCCATCGGCTCGGTCTGCGGGCCGGGGCGCGCGCCGGGGCGGATGCGGGCAGGCAAATGCTCGGGGACGATGAGGTCGCCGCGACAGAGCAAGGAAGCGCGCTCCATGGCGTTGTGAAGTTCGCGGACGTTGCCGGGCCACTCGTAGTGTTCGAGATAATCGGACACAGTGGAGGAAAGGCGGGCCCGGCCACGGGTGAATCCGGAGATGAACTGGCCGGCCAGGGGGAGGATGTCTTCGCGGCGCTCGCGCAAGGGGGGGATGTTGAGTTCCACGACGTTGAGGCGGTAGAAAAGGTCTTCGCGAAAGCGGCCGGAGCGGACTTCCTCCTCGAGGTTGCGATTGCTGGCGGCGAGGATGCGGGCGTTGACGTGGATTTCGGTGTTGGAGCCGATGCGCTGGAAACGGCCATCCTGGGCGACGCGGAGGAGCTTGGCCTGAAGCTGGGGCGACATCTCGGCGATTTCGTCCAGGAAAATGGTGCCGCGGTCGGCCATTTCGAAACGGCCGATGCGCTGGGCGACGGCGCCGGTGAACGAGCCTTTTTCGTGCCCGAACAATTCGCTTTCGAGCAAGGTCTCCGGGATGGCGGCGCAGTTGACCTTGACGAAGGGGCCGGCGGCGCGTGTGCTCCAGGTGTGGATGACATCGGCCACCACTTCCTTGCCCACGCCGCTTTCGCCGGTGATGAGGACGCGGCTTTCGGAAGCGGCGATGAGGGAAACGTCGCCAAAGAGGGCCTGCATCAAGGGGCTGGCGGCAATGATGTGCGGGGGCAATTGTTTTCCAGAGTCAAACTTGAGCGGGGCGCGCTGGGAGAGGCCGGTGGCCTGGCGGACGGAAGCGAGCAATTCGTCCAGATCAATTGGTTTGGAAAGATAATTGACAGCGCCATCGCGCATGGCGCCGACGGCGTCGCGCACGTCGGCATAAGCGGTGACGAGCAAAATGGGAAAGGAGCCGTGTTCCAGGCGGGCGAGGCGCAAAGTTTCCAGGCCGGATAATCCCGGCATGCGCACGTCGGAAATCATCATGCTGATTTTTTGCTCGCGCAGGACCTCCAAGGCGCGTTCGCCGGAGGCGACGGGCACGGTCTCGAAGCCCTGGCTGGAGAGGAAAGAATCCAACAGGCTGCGCTGGGCCGCGTCGTCGTCCACAATAAGCAGGCGGGGGGTGTTTGCAGTGGAATATTCCGGCGGCACGGTTTTCAATCCTTGTGTTTGACTTTAATGTGCGCGAGGCGGAAGAGCGCGCCGGCCGGCTCGTTGGCCAGGCATTGGATTTCCCAGCCGTGGGCCAGGACGATTTGCTGCACGACAGCCAAGCCCAGACCGGTCCCCTCCTCGTTGGTGGTAAAGTAAGGCTTGAAGATTTCAGCACGGTTCTCGGCGGGGACACCGGGGCCGTTGTCGGAAATCTCGATGAAGGCCTCCTCATTGTTGCGGCGGCTGGCGCGGATGCGGATGACGCCTTTGGGGGGGACGGCCTGAATGGCGTTGAGCACGAGGTTAAAGAGGGTCTGGCGCAGAAGCTGTTCGTCGGCCTCGATGATGAGGGGTTCGATCTGGAGCTGCAACTCGATGCTCTTTTCCTCGATGTCGTAATTCAACGTGCGGACCACCTCGCCGGCCATGGCGCTGAGGTCGGTCGGGGCGCGGCGGACTTCGCGGGGGCGGGAGTAATTGATGAATTCGTTCAACTGGGCGGTGACGCGGTCGGTTTCATTGATGATCTCGCGGGCTTTGGCCTGGGTTTCCGGGGGCGCGGATTGCTGTTTGGAAATGAGCTGGGCCAGGCCGCGGATGATGTTCAAAGGATTGCGGGTTTCGTGGGCCAGGCCAGCGGCGGCCAGATTCAACTCCTTGAGGTGCAGATTCAACTCGCTGGCCCGGACGAGGCGGAGTTGCAATTCAGAAGTCTTCTCCTGGCTGCGCCAGGCCAGGCCGTAGCCTGCCACGGCGATGGTGCCCAACAAAGCGATGATGGTCCTCATCCACAGATCGTAGAGAGTGGCGAGGCGGGCCATTTCAGTGGACATGACGATGACGAAAGCATGGGCGCCCGTTTTCTCGATCAGTCCCTTGTACTCCTGGTCTGTCATCCAATAGGGGTGGCCTTGTCCGCGCCAATTGTAGCGCGAGCGGGGGGCGTTGGTGGCGGCCGGGGGAACCCGGTTGGTTTCCGCTGACCGCAATTCCTCCCTGATCTCGCGCGGGAGGATCAGTTGCGGCACATTCGTCCCCAAATCCACCGGATTTTCCACGATGACGGTGTCGTTGCTCCACAAGACGCCGCCTTGCAATTCATTGGTGCGCGGCAGGTCGAAGGGGACGCCGGCGGAGGCGACGGCCTCGCCGTTGAAGTTGAGCAGCTTGACCGAACGCAGCTCGCGGGTATTGACCAACTCGTTGAGAGCCGCCTCGAGGCGCTCCTTGTCAACGACCCCGAAGAAGCTGCGGGCGCGCAGGAGCACGCCACAAGTGGTGGAGACGGACCGGCCGTGGTCAACCACCATGTTTTGAAACGCGTGCCTGGCCCGCAGATGTTCGGCGGTCTGCCAAACAATCAGCGTGGCCCAAATGGCCGCCAGCATTCCGTAAACCGCCCAAGTGCGCCGTGTCATCATGTGTCAAGAGGGGTTATTGCCGCCAATGAGGCGAGCCGGACGGCGGCGCGGGCGCGGGCGCGGGCGGTTGCGGGGCCAGGTATTGGTTATACTCTTTTTCCGTAAATGCCTTGGGCGCCATATCCACCCGGGACCTCTCGTCGATGGTCATGCGCGTCAAGTCGTCCGGCGTGCGGATGATGTAAGGCGTCAGAAAAATGATCAACTCCTGCTTATTGACAGATTTGACTTTGTGATGGAAAAGGAGGCCGAGGCCGGGAATATCTCCGAGCAGCGGGATCTTGCTGTCGGTGTCGGACTTGCTGTCCTGCATCATGCCGCCGATGGCCACGGTCTGGCCATTGGGAGTGACGACGACGGTGTTGGCGGATTCGATATTGATCCAGGGAGTGCTGAAACTGCCATTGGTTCCGCTGGAGATTTGAGTGGATTGGGAGGCCACGCTGGAGATCTGGGGCGCCAGGATCATTTCCACCATGTTGTCCGTTGTGATGAAAGGAGTGACTTGCAAGATGACACCCACGCTGGTGTAAGTGATGGTGCTGTGTTCATTGCCGAAGGTGTCGTAGGTGGTGCCTGTCACCAGCGGCACATTCTGGCCGACCGTTACGGTCGCCTGCTGGTTGTTGCGGGTCATAATGGTCGGGCGGGACAGGACATTGACTTTGCCCACCTCCTGAATGGCGCGAACCGTGGCGGAGAAATCATTGCCGGCGATGGTGTAAAGGCCGGCGCCGGGCAGTGTATTTACGCCCGTGGTCGGCGTGATCCCCTGTGTGGCCAGCCCGAAAAGATTCGAGGCGTTGACCTGGGTTGTGGCATTGATGTTTTTGGTGACGCCGCCTTCGATGCCGACGTCATAGCCGTTGTTATAGGTGACCTGGAGGAAGACGACCTTGATCAGGACCTGCGGCTTGGGACGGTCCATATTGGAGATGACCTGGCTGACGTAAGCCGCCGTTTGGTCATCCGCCGTTATGAAAACGCTGTGTGTGTCCGGATCAACGTAAAAGTTGGCGGTGCCCACCTGGCCGTTTGGGGTGCGATCCGGCGTGGTCTCAGAGCTGGACGTGGAACCGGCGCCGGCGCCGGTGGACCTGCCAGTTCCGCCGCCAAAGCCGCCACCACCGCCAAAGCCACCGCCACCGAAGCCACCACCGGTCCCGCCGCCGGTTCTCGACGTCTGGGCCGGAAGCGGCAGGGCCACGCCACAACAAAGCAGCAGCGCCATCCAGCGGATGGCCGGGAATTTTGCAGTGATAATGTTCATAATTTATATTAGTTGACTCAGTTTATGGCACCCCCGCCCCGCCGCCGCCCGATCCGGAATTGCCCAATCCAGACGTTGTTTGGGTGGTTTGTTGCTGGGCGGTGGTGGTGACGCGCTGGGCCAGGGCGCTCGTAGTCGTCGTCGCGGGTGCCTTGGAGTTCTGGCCGGCAAAGAGAGCGGTCAAGGCGGCCTGAACGGTGACGGGATCGGCAGTGCGAAGTTCATAAGCATGCACATGCTGCACTTGGGCGGGATTGTTATCCAAGGCGTCGATCATGCTGGCAATCTCCTGCATCTGATCTCTGGAAGTGGTGACGATGACGGAGGCAGTGCGCGGGTCCGGCACGGCGCGGACCAGGGCCTGCCGGGTCATCCGCGCGCTCTTATTGTTGACTGGTGTTTGCGGCTGCATCCAGGGAGGGAGGAACCGGGTGCCCATGGAACGGTTGTTTTGACTGCTGGTGCTTGTGTCGTCGGGAAAGAGACTGGCCAGTTCGTTGGCGATTTCCGTCGCATCAGAGTATTTGAGATGGAAGACTTTGATCATGGTAATGTCCGAAGTGGGTTGGTCCAGTTGATCAACCACATTTGAAATCATGGGGAAGTAGTCCGGCGGGGCGCTGGCGATAAGCGCGTTCATTTGGTCGTCGGAGGTGAAGACGGCCTTGTTGGAGGCGTTTTTCTCCGAGGTGTCGCTGCTGCTATTGCCGCCACCACCACCCCCAAAGGGGTTAAAGCCGCCGCCGCCCCGGCCCTGAAACCTCGTCCGCGCATCAGCGCGCGAGACGTTCGAATCCGGGCTTTGAAAGACTTCCTTCAATTCGTCCGCGACCGATTTGGCGTCGGCGAATTTGAGAACGAAAACTTCGACCTCCGACACGCTGGAACTGTCGAGCGCAGCGATGATCTCGGCAAAACGGTGGATGTCCTTCTGCCGGCCCGTCATGACGAGGGCATTGCCAGCTTCGTTGGCGTCCAGGGTCGCGCCTGGCGGGACCAGTTCATCCAGGTCCTTCTTTAACTGCGTTGGGTTGAGGGTATGGACGGGCAGAACGTCCGTTGCCATCTGGTCGTTGATGGGGATCTCGGCGGGGGATTCGGGATGATTGACCGGAGTCAACGGCCCCGTTTTTGCCGTATCCGCGGTGGTGATGGTCAGGATGCGGCCGTTGCGCGAGACGGCGTAATTGTTCTTGGCCAGGGCGGCGCTGAGCAACTCGATGACCTCGTTGGTGCCGACGGGCTGTTCGCTGACAATGGTGGCGGTGCCGTGGATATCAACCTCTGAATCGATGGCAAACCCCATCCGCTTGCTCAGATAATTCAAGACTGTATTCAAAGGCGCCTCGTGAAAATTCATGCGCACGGCGTTGGTGGGCGTAAGGTCCGCGGCGTCGCTGGTTCCGGCGACGGCGGGGGCATTGGTAGCCGGGGCGTTTGTCACCGGGGCATTGGTGGCGGGCGGCGCTTTGGCCGCGGGCGCGGCAACGCCAGTTTCCGGCGCGTTGGTGTCGGTGTCGGCTGCTGTGGCCAACTCTGCTGCCGCCAAGGCGGCCAGGACGATCAGTGCGAGGTTCTTCATATTCATTACTCCTCTTGTTTGTGTCTTGCTCTAAGTCTTGCCAGCACATCGTTCCCGCCAGCGGAGGCCGGAACGGGTGATGCGGTGGATTCATCCGCCGGCGTTTCCGAGGCCGCCACGGGCACGGGCGCCGGTTGGTCCGATTTGACCCACGGCCCGTCTTCCTCCCGCCGCATGTTTTCGCCCTCTTTCAATGTTACAATAGTCCCGGCCGGGTCTGTCAAGATGACAGTGGCATCGGCGTAACTGACGGGGATTTTCATCACTTTGAAACCGTTAATAGTTTTGCCCAACGTCAGGTCCCCGCCGTCGGACGGCACGCCGTCGCCCTTGAAGATGGCGACTTCGTCATTGATGGTGCCGCAAAAGGTGAAAGTGCGCACGACGGCTGCTCTGGCCTTTCTCCCCCCGGAGCGCCCCGAACGGGTCGGGTCAAAAATATTTTTCTGCGCGATGGATTCGAACGCACTCCAGTCCAGGCCCGCGCTGGTGTTGGTCTCGGGCGCGGCAGCAGCCATGCCGGCCCCCAGGGACAGCAACAAAACGGCGGTCATGAGGTTCCGGTTCATGGATTGGGTGGGGGAAGGAGCAAGCCGCTGAGGTCGAGGCCGAGGGAAATTTGCTGTCCGGCGTCGTCGCGGGCCGTCAGTTCAATGTCCTGCAGTTGCAGGCCCATCGGGTCTTTTTCCAGGTCAAAGAGGAAACGGACGATGGTGCCGTAGGAGCCGGTCACCTCGGCGTGGCATTCCATCACGGAGTAGTTGTCGTCGGTCTGCTTCAATTGCGGCTTGAAGGAGCCTTCGGTGACGCCGCTCTGGCGCACCCAGCGGTCAAAGGCGTCGAAGAGCTGGCGTTCGGCGACGGTGGGCGTGCTGGAGAGGGCGTTGGTGCTCATGTGTTCCCAGCGGTCGCGGATCGAGTCCTGCCGCCGCAAGAGCATGGCTCCGTCGGCCAGCGATTTTCGCAGCGTGGCGATGCGGTCGGAGCGATGATGCCAGCTTGCTGTCAGGGGCGAAATGACCAGCCAGTTCAAGATCAGGAGGACCAGGCAGGCGCCGGTGATGATGAGCAACATCTTCTCGCGGTTTTTAGTTTCCATTGGGCTGGCCTCCTTCCCATTGAAAAGTCAGCGTGAAGTCCATGGGTTTTTGCCCATGCACCTCGGCGTGCAGGCCGCTGACCTGGTTGGTGTCGTCGCCCAATTTGGCATGAAGCTTTAAAAACGATTCATTGTCGCGCGCGATGCCGGAACAAGTCACGGTGGAAATGTCGTGAATCTCAACTTTCTTGGCCGAGACGGAGCCGTCGTCCGGGAAAGCGTCCTTGAGCTTGCGCAGCATTTGCAAATCGCGGCAGGAAGTGTCGTACCAGGGGCGGAATTTTTTAATCAGATCCTGATCGGCGTTCAACTCGTTGACAGTCGGGGCGATGGCGTTCCATTTCGACTGCAAGGAGGAGATCTGCCACTGCTGGACGCCGAAGGCCGCAGCCACGCACAAGAGCAAACCGGCGGCGGCCGCGCTGGCGTAAGCCAGTTTGCGCGGGGAAAGGCGCGTGGCGACCAACTGCCGCCAGGGCTGCACTTTGGGCGGAAGAAAATCCGGCTCGACATCAACGCCCCGGACATAATTGGCGGCCAGGGCCAGGGCGATGGAAACGGCGGTTTCCGGCGGCAGCGGCAGGTCGAACGGCGCGGCAGTGGACTTGTCCATCAACTCCAACTTCAGCCCCAGCGCGGCGAGGCGGGGCGAGAGGTCTTGGACCAGTTGCTTTGCCATCTCGCCCTGGCCGGCGATTTTGAGTTTGCCGGGAGCTTCGGCCAGTCCGCCGGGCAACTGGCCCAAAGTGATGCGGATTTCGCGGGCCACGAGGTCGGCGGAAACGGTTTTCTGCGCACCTTGAGTATCGATGGCGCCGTCCAGGGAGCGGAGGGCGACAATGCCGCCGCCGGCGGTGACTTGCAGATCGACCGCATTATTCCGAACGGCCAGTAGCACCACGCGCGCGGAATCAACCTTGGCGGGCTGCAAGGCGGTGACGCCGAGGGCAAAGAGTACGGGCTTGAGCCGGGCGGCGCGCAGGACCCGCTGCAAGGCTTCCAATTGGTTCCGCGGCACGGCCAGCAACGAGGCGTATTGTCCGTCGGTTGGCGTGTTGAAAAAGGATTGAGCGGTGAAAAGCGTCTCCGGCGCGGAACTGAAACCGCGTTCCGCCTCAATTTGCAGAAAACTGGCACGGTCTGCCTCCGGCATTTCGGGCACCTGGGTTTGGAGGCTCAACACCCAGTTGAGCGGGAGGCAGACGACGCAACGCCGTTCGCGAATGCCCGCTTGGTCGAGATGATTGCGGATTTCCTGACCCACCAAGTCGGCCGCGTCGGTCAACGGATTCAGCGCCAGCGAAACGGCCAGGGTCTGCCGGAGCTGCAAAGAGCCGTTGCTGCGGCGCAGGGACACCACTTCGAGGCGGTTGCCGTCCAGGGTCAGGCCGAGGATGGAGGCGGGGCGTTTGCGTTTGAGCAATTGGAGTAATTGATTCATCGGATGTTTTGGGCCAGAAGCTGGTCGTGCAGTTTTTTGCCCAGCGCCCAACCCAAATGGGTCAAATCCTGGCGATAGACGATCAGCGGCGTGCCGCTGCTGCAATCAAAAACAAACCTCACCCGCCGATAGCCGCGGCCATAATGGCCCACAGCGGCGACGTCGGCGGAGTACTGATAAGAGTAAGCCGTCACATAGTTGCCGGCCAGGGCGCAGGCTGTTGGGTCTCCGTTCAGAGCCGTTTTGAGCCAGCTAATCGAAGGGGTGAGCGGCGGATTGGACTGGCGGTAATTGAGCACTTGCGGCGCCATGTTCGAGGTGATGCCAGGGATGCAACCCAAAACCACGGAGGTGGCGGTGTTGACGTTAATCAGGCCTTTGGTGGAAGGATTCATGAGATACGGCTCGATTTGCTGGAAGTCATTTTCCGGCATGCCGGTGCTCACATAAAATTGCAGGACGTTGGTGTAGGCAGCAGCAGTAGTACCAGTCCTCGTAGTAGTAGTGCCAGTACGGCCGGAGGAGCCCGACCTGCCGCCAGTGCTGCGACCCGCGGTCAGATACTGGGAGAGCCACGGAAAATTTGTGGCCAATGCTGTCAACCCGGCGGTATTGTTGACGGCAACGCGCGCCGTGCCATTTGTAGTGAAGGGCGATTCCCCGACGGTCCAGACAGTGACGTATTCGAACAAGCCCGGGTCCAGGATTCCGTCCTGATTGTCGTTGGGCGGATTGAGGGGGCCGTCATTTTCATTGGGATCGAGGATGCCGTTGAGATTGGCGTCTTCGCCGTAGAGATAGTCCATTTCCATGCCGTACACAAGGCTCAGTTCATCAATCGTCTCGTAAGGGGCGTTTTTGCAGAGATAAGGCGGATTGAGGCCCGAGTAAACCTGGGATTTTGCGCCGCCTGTGCTGGCAGGGGCATTGCTGCCGGTCCGCCAATCATACATGGCGGCGGCGAGATCTGGCGTCATTTGCGGCAAATTCTGGAACATGGCGGCGGTGGCAGTGTTCAGATTCAGCTTGGAGGCTTCATCGATCAGGCCCCAGATGGGATGATCGCCCTGCGCGGAGGTTGCCAAATCGTTCGTGTCGCGGCCAATGAGCCAGAAGGTCGCATTGCCCACTTTGACGGCATTGGCCCGGAAATAGGCCGGGGAAGGCATGTTATTTGAGATGCCAAGGGTGGCGATGACGTTGCTGATGTAGAGGGCCGCGCCTTCGATGGCTTGGTCCGCCTCCATGCCGGCCACGATGTTGTCCGCCGCCCTCAAACTCATGGACATGGAATGAGCGAAATAGAGCGCGATGCTGCACAAACCAAAAGAGACCCAAAGGACGATGATCAGGATGGAACCGCGCGTTTTAGCAGCTCTTAATCCTAATCCTAATCTTAATCCTCTTTCGGCACGCCGATTAGGATTAGGATTAAGATTAGGATTAAGAACGGAGGCCGTCATAATGATACGGACGTGACGGAGTTTGTGGTGAGAAGCGTGTCCAGGGGCACGACCAGTTCCAAGGGCGGAGTTGACACCACGCCGCCGACGCTGCGCCCGGCCATCAGAATCTGGACCTTGATGGCCAGCGGCAAATTGGTCTGCTGGGTGGTGTCCCAAGTGGGGTCCCATTGTGTGCCGTCGTAATAGAGGAAGGTCAGGCTTTGCACGCCGCTCAAGATGGCATGTTTCTCCTCGGGCATGGGCGGCGGGTTGACCGGCAGCAGGTTGCGGGTTACGGCGCGGACGAGGTCCATGCCCGGGCCCACCCTGCCATTCGTCGGGGCAGTCAACAAATAATCAATTTTTTCCACGTTGCCCCACGGAACCATCCCGTCCAATTCACCGGCGGAAGTGTAGAAATCCGGGCCGGTCTGGCCGGGCAGGGTGTTGGTGGGATTGGTGGTTTGCAACGGGCCAAAAAGAATACCGTTGGTCGAAATGACAATGTTGGCCAGGTCGTGTTGCATGGTTTGCAAGGCCTCTTCGACCGGGAGACTGGCTTCGATGGAATCGATGGTCTTCTGGCGCAAGCCCAGGGCGCTGTAAAATGCGGCGTGAATCGCCACCAGCAGCATCGCCATGATGGAGGTGGCAATGAGAATTTCCACCAGTGTAAATCCGGTTTTAGTTCTAGTTCTTAATCCTAATCTTAATCTTAATCCTAATCCTCCTGGAAGATTAAGATTAAGATTAGGATTAGGAGTGGAGAAAATCATCGGACCGTTTGGGGTAAAAGGGTGCTCAACTTGACATCGTAGGGTTTGCCTTGGGCGGTGAAGGCCACGGTGAGGGTGACGACGTTCATCGGGCTGGTGGTGTCTTCCGTCCACGCTGCGCTGCGCACCGACCATTGGTACTGCAAACCGCCTTCCTTCACCACGCCGCTTTGGGTGGTGTTTTGCAGTTGGCCGGTCACTTTGAGTTCGTTCAGGACTTTGTTGCCGATGCGGGCGGCGACGATTTTGCGCTGGCCGACTTCGCCCGCCAGGCTGGCGATTCTCAACCCCTGCACCGCCACCGGGATGACGATGGCCATGAACATCATCGCCGCCAGCACTTCGGCCAGCGTGAAAGCGCGCAGTGCGCGTTTAGCGGCGGGCGCTTTGTGGAGGATGACCGGGTTGAATTTCATATCTTAAATGCGTCGGGGTTTCCGCGATCCAAACTTCGCCTCCTGCTCCCTGCTCCCGAAGATAAATGTTCTCCGGGCTGGTGTCGCTGATGAAACCATCGGGTTGAAAGCGGATTTTGCCCAGGACGCCGGCGCGGCCCGAGGGCTGCGTCCAGACATTGGAGCGGGTCAGGGCGGTGGGGGGCGCGCTGAAGGCAATCTGCACGGTTTTGTCCACCGCAAAAACCATGGGATTGGTGTTAGCCTCGCTGTAGCCGGAGAGGGATTGCAATCCGTAGCTTTCCTGGCGCGGATTGATCCACAACTCGACCGGGATGCCCTCGGCGACGGCGCGGCTCTGCCCGTAGCGAGTCAACGATAAAAACTGGAGGGCCTCGTTGTCGAGGTTGCGCCCATGGAAGAACCCCTGCAGGGAAGGGAACACCACCCCGATCGCTATGATCATCATCGTCATCACCAGGATCAGTTCGACAAGGGTGAAAGCGGCGCGGTTATCGCTGCGTTTGCCAGTTGCAAATGACATTGTTTTCTCCAGGAGGGCCTTGGGACATGAGATCGAACCCGGTGGGGTTGTGCTTGCCCGGGCACTCGTAAATATAAGGATTGCCCCACGGATCCGGCGGGACGATGGTGGTGTTTTCCAGGTAGGGGCCGTGCCAGTTCAGAGCGTTGGAGGGCTTTTGGACGAGGGCTTGCAGGCCGGTCCTGCCCTTCGGATAAAAGCCGTTGTCCACCTCAAATGCGCCCAGGGCGGTGGTGAAGGTGGCGATTTCCGTCTGGGCGCGGGTGATGCGCGCCTGCTGGGTGCGGCCCGTCATTTTGGGGAGAACAATTCCGGCCAGAATGGCGAGAATGGTCAGCACCAGCAACAGTTCCACCAGGGTGAAGGCGCTGCGGCGCGCCGAGTTTGTCCGCTTCTTTGTTGGATGAGTGAGTTTCATAAAGTCTCTGATTCGTTGTCTATTTGATAAGGTCCTGCATCTTGAAGATGGGGATGATCATGCCGATGAAGATCGTCCCGATAAAACCGGCGATGAAAAAGAGCATGACCGGCTCAAGCACTGCCACGCCGGTCTTGAGGTTGCGGTCCAAGTCGCTTTCCGTGACGGCGGCGATGCGGATGAGTTCCTGGTCGAGCTTGCCGCTTTCTTCGGCCACGGCGATCATTTCCAGGACGGAGCTGGGGAAAAGATTGCGGCAGTCAGCCATGCTCGCGCCCAGTTGCGCACCTTCCTTCACCCGGTCAATGGAATTGGTAACGGCATCGACCAGAATCTGGTTGCCGATGGATTTGCGGGCGACATTGAGCGCCTCGACCAGCGGCACGCCGGCGTTGAGCAGGGTGCCCAACATGCGGCAAAAGCGGGCCATGGCAAACTGGCTCAATAACGGCCCAATTATCGGCACGCGCAGGATGAAGCCCTCCCAGGCGCGCCGCCCTTTTTCCGAAGCGACCCAGCCGCGCAATAAAAATCCGGCAATGACCAAGCCGAGGCCGATGAAGATGCCGTAGGCCCGGATCCAATGGCTGCACCCGACGATGGCCTGTGTCAACAAAGGCAATTCCCCGCCCATTCCCGCGAAAATGGTTTGGAACCGCGGAATGAAGAACGTCATCAAGACAATGAGCACACAAATGGCCAGGAAAAGCAGAATCGCCGGATAGAGCAGGGCGGCCATCACCTTGGACCGCAATTCCTTCTCGCGCGTTTGGAAGTCGGCGATCTGGGCCAGCACCAGGTCGAGGAAACCGCCCGTCTCGCCCGCCTGCACCATGGCCACATAGACGCGCGGGAAGGTGTCCGGGATGCGGGCCATCGACTCGGCCAGCGAAATGCCATCCACCACCGAATCGTAAATCTGTTTCCATTTGGCGGCTGCGATGGGATTGACGGCTTCCTTGCACAGAATCACCAGGGCGCGGCTGAGCGGCACGCCCGCAGCCAGCAGACTGGAAAGGAGCCGTGTGAAATTCTCCAACATGCGGGGGGTGATGCGCTTGGATTGAAAGCTCAAGCTCCTGCCCAAAGAAGCCGGGCCGGCGCCGCTTTTTTGCGGAGCGCCATTGGCTTTTTCCGACAGGGCGATGGGTTTCAGCCCGCGCTGCTCCATTTGCCGGAAGGCTTCCTGCCGCCCGCCCGCCTCGAGCAGGCCCTCGGCGGTTGTGCCGTCGGCTTGAAATGCTTTGTATTGAAATTGCGGCATGAGCCCCGGAGTTATTGGCCGACAATCGCCGCCTCCGCCGCGGCGTGGCCGTTTTTGGCGATGCTCAAGGTCTGGTCCTTGGTCACGCGCATGACTTCCTCCACAGTGGTGACGCCCTGGCCGATCAGGCGCCAGCCGTCATCGCTCAAGCTTCGCAGGCCGTTGCGAATGGCCGCTTCGCGGATTTGGCCGCTGGAGGAGCTCTTCAAAACCAGTTCACGAATCTCGTTGTTCATCTCCATCCATTCGAAAATGGCATGCCGCCCGTGATAACCGGTGCCGCGGCATTCCTGGCAACCGACGGTGCGAAAGATTTTGACGTTGCGCGGCAAGCCGGCCTGATCCCTCAGAGCGGCGGTGGTGGCGGTGGTGTCCTCGACCTTGCAGGCCTCGCAAAGAACGCGCACCAGGCGCTGGGCCATCACGGCCTCCAACGACGAGGCCACCAGGTACGGCTCCACATTCATGTCCACCAAGCGCGTCAATGCGCCCGGAGCGTCATTGGTGTGCAGGGTGGAAAAAACCAAGTGGCCGGTGAGGGAGGCCTGCACCGCGATCTGCGCCGTCTCCTGGTCGCGAATTTCGCCCACCAGTATGACATCCGGATCGTGGCGCAAAATGGAACGCAGCCCGCGGGCGAAAGTCAGTCCCGACTTTTCCGACACTTGAATCTGGTTGACGCCGCGCAACTGGTATTCGATGGGGTCTTCAATGGTGATGATCTTGCGGATGGCATCGTTGATCGTGCTCAACGCCGTGTAGAGGGTGGAGGTTTTGCCGCTGCCGGTCGGGCCGGTGATGAGCATGATGCCGTGAGGCAGGGCCAGGACGCGTTGGAACAAGCCCAACTCGCGCGGGGCCAGGCCCAGTTGTTCCATGCCCAGCAGCGTGGCCTTCTGGCGCAGCAACCGCATGACCACCGCCTCGCCGTGCAGCATCGGGATGATGGACACGCGGATGTCCACCTCGTTGTCCGCCAGGCGGATTTTAATGCGGCCATCCTGCGGCAGCCGTTTCTCGGCGATGTTCAAGTGACTGAGAATCTTGACGCGCGAAACGATGGCCGGCTGGAACCGCTTGATCTGCGCCGGCACCGGCACTTCCTGCAACACGCCGTCGATGCGGTAGCGGATGCGCAGCTCGTCCTCGAACGGCTCGAGATGAATGTCTGACGCGCGCAGTTCGATGGCGTCTGTCAATACTTGATTTACGAATTTGATGATGGACGCGTCCTCGGCGGCGCTGTCCAGGTTGGTGTCCTCCTCGCCCGTCTCATCGACCACCTGGAGCGGGGCGTCCTCGTCCAGCGTGTCAATCGTGTCCGCGCCCACGCCGAGGTGTTTTTTCATCTCGCGGCGGATGGCTTCGCCGGGGGCCAGGACGGGCTTGAGCCTCAGGCCGGTCAGTGTTTTGAGCGTGTCCAGGGCTTGCGTGGCGAAAAGGCGGCTGGTGGCCACCTCCACCGTGCCGTTGACCCGTTGCAAGGGCAGCAATTCCGCCTTGAGCAAAACACGCGCCGGGAAAAGGGACAGAAGCTCGCGGTCCGGCTCGATGTTATCGAGCGTGGTGAACCCAAGCCCGTATTCCCCGGCCAGCCAGCGAAGAATCTCCTCCTCGGTTTGCAGCGGCGCGCCCTTGGCGGCGCGGTTTTGCTGGTTCAGAATGGCGGCGTCGGTGGAGGAGAGTTGTTTGGCTTCAACCATCCGGTCCAGCAGCTGGGTTGTCGAAACCTCCGCTGTTTTTGTCTCGCTCATTCCTCTACCTTATAAGTCCGGTGGACACTGCGATGGCCTCCTGGCGCGCGGTCAGGACGTCGCGCAGATCTTTCTCGGCCGCCGCAAGCTTGTCTTCCTTGGCCTTTGTTTCGGCGCGGACCGCGGCGAGTTTGGCCTGTAATTCCTTGGCCGGCGCCTTGGCTTCAATGGCGTCCCGCAACGCGGTCACGGATGGACTGGGTTCACCGAAGGGATTTCGGCGCGGGCGCGGCTGGTCTCCGCCGCCGTTGGCGTTATCTCCGCCGCGCCGGCCGCCGCGACCGCCGAACATGCCGCCCATTCTCATGCCCATGACATCCCGCTGTGCATCGACGACTTTGCCGACCAGCGGTTCAATGGCCTTCCATTCCTCATTGTTCGTGATTTCCAATTGCTCTTGTGCGCGGTCGATGCGGTCCTGCCTGAATTGCGCCGGGTCAAAATTGCGGCCTTGCGCCATCAGCTGATGGCCGGAGAACAGAGTCAGTGCGGCCACGCAGCCGCCCAGGATGAAGCTTTTTTGCAATATATTCATAATATTATGTTTTCGAATTTACGGTTAACCTGTTCGGGAAATCGCACCATTGCGCTCCCGACTCGTTGACGTCAATTAAAAACACCTGCAACTCCCGTGCCAACCCCGCGAAAGGCCTTTATATCCGCCCCTGCGCCTGTCCCGGGGAAATTAGACCGTCCGGGGTGCGCAAGAGTTACACGGCAATTGCGGCAGTTGCGCAAAAGTTGCGCAGTGCGCAGGAGCGTCCGCCAGGAAAAAACGGTTGGTTTGCATGACATCTTGTAATATGGACTATGGCCATGACCTGTATGGCATCAGCCTGGAAATTTTCCAAGATTCCCGTGTTCCTCCTGCTTGTGTTGACCATGCTGCAAATAGAATCAGCGGCTCAAGGCCTTGCTGAAACAGCGAATCCGGATGCGTCGCCCGACGCCAGGGCCATTATGAAGTATTTGCGGAGTTTGCCGCTCAAGCGGGATAAGAGGCTGATCTCGGGACAATTTGAATCTTGGGGCCGGGCTGTCCAGCCGCTTTCCAGTCCCGGCAACAACCTGGAAATCATTCACGAGAAAACCGGCAAGTGGGTTGGCTTGGTCGGCGTGGAGTATCATGAAGGCGGCGTCTTCCCCGAAGCGCCCAACCAGCTTTGCGCGGAATTCTGGCGCAAGGGCGGTTTGGTCCAGCTTTATCTCATCATGCGGAATCCCGCCTCGCCCAGCTCCTTCAATGGCGGCGGCAAATGCGATATTGATTCAGTGCTGGCGCCAAACCATGAGTATCACCGCTTCTTCTTCCACGAATTGGATGAAGTGGCCGCCGGCCTCGAGGAATTGCAAAAGCGGGGCGTGGTTGTTTTCTTGAATCCGTTTGCCGAGGCGTCCGCCGATTGGTTTTGGTGGGGCGGCAATCCGGCCAAATTCAAGGCGCTCTATCGCGCGACGTTCGATTATCTTGTCAAGACGAAGCATTTGAACAATCTATTGTTCATTTTTGAACCCAGCAGCAGCCAAAAAGACGCCGCGCTCTACTATCCCGGCAGCCAATATGTCGATATGATTGGCATCTCCATTTTTGTCCCGTGGGATCACGAGTTGGTTCCGTCCGATGTTCCGGCTTACGCCTCGCTGAAGGCGTTTAAAAAGCCGCTGGCCTTCAGCCAATGGGGGCCGCGGCGCGGACAGGATCAGGTCGGCAAGGACCAGCCTCCGGCTGACAACATGAAGTTGCTGCGCGGCGTCCAGAATTATTTCTCGCTGATAACATGGTGGATGAATTGGAACATGGCCTACGCCATTTCCTCGCCGACGAATTCCAATTTCAACGACAGGAAATTGCTGGAACAACCGGCAGTGATCACTCTGTACGATCTCGACTGGAAAAGAGGCCGCAACGCGGCGGAATGATCTAAAAATCTTTACAAGTTCTTGATTATAGGCTAGTTTCGGAGGATGAATCATCCGGCCAAGTCCCTGGCCTTCGCGGCCTGTTTGCTGCAAATCTCGGCGGCATGTCTTTGCGGGCAGTTGAGCGAGGTCGTTTATTCCAGCAGCCTGCAAAATGGATGGGAGGATTGGAGCTGGGCCGCCGACAATCTGGCCAATACCAGCCCCGTGCTGACAAACTGTTCCGACTCGATCAGTGTTTCATGCACGAATTGGACGGCGTTCGCGCTGCATCAGACGCCGGGCCCTTCAGCGCCCTATGCGGACCTGACCCTCTGGCTCAACGGCGGGCCTTCCGGAGGACAAGTTCTGTCGGTGACAGGCTCGCTCGATTGGGTTGGCCAGACCCTTTACACGCTGCCGGCGTTGGCCGCCAATACCTGGAAGCAGTTTACCATTCCTCTTTCCGCCATCGGCGTGGCCGGCCAGACGAACTTTGACGGTATTTGGATCTTCAATTACAACAATTTCACGATCCCGACCTTTTATATCGACGAAATCTCTTTGGTGGCGGCACAGCCGGCGGCCCAACAGACCAATGCAACTTTCATCAATGGGTCGTTCATCAAGGGGTGCAACCTGGCCTGGGAAAATGGCGATTACAACACCTGGCTCGGGCTTGATCCCACCGAGCCAAGTTGGGGCATCGGCTATAATTCGGCCAACCTGAACTCGTACCTGTCCAACATGCACAGCATGGGCGTCACGGTGCTGCGCGTCTGGGTCAATGAAGGCGACATGGGAGACGAGATCGACACCAATGACTACGTCACAGGTGTAACAGCGACGTGGACGGCGAATTTTGCCAACATGGTCCAATTGGCCGCGAGTAACGAAATTCAGTTGTATGTCACGCTGAATAATGGCCGGTCTGATTGGCTGGAGAATCCGGCCCAGGCGGCCGCCTACCTGACCAACGCTTTGATCCCGCTCATTACCACCTACAAGGGTAACACCAACATTTTCGCCATAGATTTGATGAATGAAATTGACGGGGTTGTGCAGGGGGAGTTGGGAAATTATACCACCAACGGCGCGACCTGGCCGCAGGCGCAAGCATATATCTCCACCTTTGCCGCGGCCATCCACCACGCCGACCCCGGCCGAAAAGTCAGTTGTTCAACCGGCTGGCATCAATGGCATAACATCAGTTACTTTCTGGGGCTGGGGCTGGATTTCTATGACTACCACGATTACGAGGACACTCCGTCCTTTCCATTGGCCTCGAGCCTGGGCATGGACAAGCCGATCTACATCGGAGAATGCGGTCAGGGCACCGCGAGTTGGAACGACGCCATCCAAAACACCTGCGAATTGGACGCCCTCAACAGCGCCTATAGCGCGGGCTACGCCGGGGTGGAGGAGTGGAATTGGGAGTATCCGGGAAGCTCTGATTATCTTGCGATGGTCAATACTAACGGAAGCTGGAGGCTGGTCGATTACACGATCCAGGGCTGGCATTACGGATTTACCAACACCAACTTCAACATCTCCATTCAACGCTCCGGGCCGAACCCGTTGCTGACTTGGCGCCAGGGAACGCTTTTGCAATCGTCCAATGTGACCGGACCGTGGGTGACGAACTCCACCGCTTCGCCTTATGCCGTGTCCCCGACCAACGCCAGCACGTTTTACCAGACGCAGGTCAAGGCAAACCCGATCTGCATCAACTTCTCCGGCAATGGAACGGCGATGGGCGGTTCGGAAAGCGCCGGAGTCGTGCCTGAGACCAATTGGAACAACGCCGCGGGCAGCAGCGGCAGCGGCCTGGTGTTAAATGATTCCGCTGGCAACACCAACGTGGCATTGGCGGCCTGGTCGGCCGGCGGAGTCTATAACACGTCCGTTCCGGACACCGCCGGCAACGACAGGATGATGAGGAACTACCTGGACACGGGCAACGCGACCACCAGCATTGTCCTGGTGAATGGACTTCCGCCCAATACCGCCGGCTGGAATGTGTATGTCTATTTTGACGGGAGCAACCCGGAAACCCGCGAAGGCTCTTACACCATCAGCGGAGCGGGACTCACAACGGCGAGCATCAACGGCATTGATACGGCCAACACTGATTTCAGCGGCACATTCATCCAAGCCGGAAATTCCGCCGGCAACTACGTGCTCTTTTCCATTCCGCTTGTGCAGGGCTTCGCCTTGACCGCCACGCCGGTAGCCAACGGCGCCACCGCCCCGCGCGCTCCCATTAACGGCATTCAAATCATTCCAAAGTAGCTCCGGGTGGAAAAGACACTTTCCACGACTGTCCGTTTTTGCGCCCCAAACGACAAGGATTGGACCGGTTTTTCAGGCCTTTTGTCTCGACTCAGCCGCGAAATTGGCGGAATATGCTGCAAGCATGAAAGGCACAATCCACGGCCTTCTGGTGTTGCTGCTCCTGACTCTTCCGGCAGCGGTGCAAGCTCAATACGTTTACAGCACAAACACCGACGGAAGTGTTTACGCTTACACTACAAATGCCGACGGGAGCGCCAACATTGCCGGTTACACCGGGCCACCCTGGGTTGTGGCCATTCCAGCCAACATCAACGGCCTGACCGTGACCAGCGTCGGATACAGGGCGTTCTTTACCCTCACCAGCTTGACCAGCGTCACGATTCCAGACAGCGTCAACAGCATCGGTAAAGGTGCGTTCGCATTTTGCTCCAGCCTGGCCAGCGTCATCATTCCCGGCAGCGTCACCAACATCGGGACCAATGCGTTCTATAATTGCTCCAGCCTGACCGGCGTCTATTTCACGGGTAACCCCCCCGCCGTTGGAACGCAGGTGTTCGCTTTGGACGGCAACGCGACTGCTTATTATTTCCCTGGTACGACTGGCTGGAGTAACACTTTTGCGGGTCTTCCGGTTGTGGAAATCCCATACGACTTCACCATAAACTCCGACGAGACGATCACCATTACCGGTTATCTCGGGTCTGCCGGGGTTTTGACCATTCCAACCACAATCGGCGGCCTGCCGGTCACCGTAATTGGGGGTTATGCGTTTTGTGAGGACATTTTCGACATCGATCCGACGAGCATCACGGTTCCCAACAGCGTCACCAGCTTTGATGATTATGCATTCTTCGAGTGCTATGGCCTGACGAACCTCATGATCGGCAGCGGCGTCACCAATATCGGAAGCCCGGTCTTCCTGGCTTGCTTCAGCCTCGACGCGATAACGGTGGATCCATCCAATTCATTTTTTAGCAGTGTGAATGGAGTGCTATTCAACAAGAGCCAAAGCACGCTGGTCCAATATCCACTGGCTGGAATCGGCGGAAGTTACACGATTCCCAGCAATGTTACCAGCATCGGCTCCGCTGCGTTCGAGGATTGCGGGAACCTAACGAATATCGCGATTCCCGCTGGTGTTACCAACATCGAGGATGCTGCATTTGCGGGCGCCGGCCTGACCAGCGTGACCATCCCCAGCCTCCCCAGCATTGGAGACTCTGTTTTCGCGGGTTGTCCCCTGACCAGCGTGACCATCCCCAACAGCGTCACCAGCATCGGAGACGCTGCGTTCGAGGGGTGCCCCTTGACGAGCGTCACGATCCCAAACAGCGTGACCAACTTGGGAGGCTCTGTATTCGATGATTGCGGTGACCTGACGAATGTGACAATCGGCAACAGGGTCACCAGCATCGGAGATGCTGCGTTTTATTGCTGTTTCCTCCTGACGAGCGTCATTATACCAGACAGCGTGACCAACATCGGAAGCGAAGCGTTCCATTATTGCGCCATCCTGACCAACGTTACAATCGGTGCCGGCGTCACCAGCATCGGAGATTATGCGTTCCAATACTGCGCACTGAGCGGAGTCTATTTCCAAGGCAACGCTCCCACCGCTGATTCAAGTGTGTTCGACGCTGAGTCAGGTGCGGCCATCTATTACTTGTCTGGCACCACTGGTTGGAGTAATACGTTTGCCGGTCGTCCGGCAGTGCTGTGGAACCCTTTGATCGAGGCCAGCGGAGCCGGCTTTGGTGTGCGGAGCAATCGATTTGGGTTCAACATCACTGGGACAACGAACATCCCGATCATGGTGGAAGCCTGCGCCAATCTGGCCAGCCCCGTTTGGACTGCGCTAACGAACGCCAATCTCACCAATGGTTTGTTCTATTTCAGCGATCCGCAGTGGACGAATTACCCGGCCCGCTATTACCGCATCAGCTCGCCCTGAGGCGCGTCAGTTTTCGAGTCAGGCTCGTCGAAGACCTGAAAACCTTTGGCTGGTTTTGGGTTGCGTGGGACGCAAAGCGGGTGCAGATTCATCAGTGGTTGCCAAATAATTCACGATGACTATGAAAAAAATTATATTCGCCCTCTTTTTTTGTTGGATGACCGGCCAGTTGCTGGCCGCCGATGCCCAATGGCTGACCAGCGTCCCCGATGCCACGGCCCAGGCCAAAAAGGAAAACAAACTGGTCCTGCTCGATTTCACCGGCTCTGACTGGTGCGGCTGGTGCAAGAAGCTCGACGTGGAAACTTTTTCAAAATCCGAATTCGCCGGCTACGCGGGGAAGAACCTGGTGCTGGTCACGGTCGATTTCCCGGCGCAAAAGCAACAATCCGCCGACTTGAAGGCCGCCAACAAGGCCTTGCAGGAAAAGTACCAAATTAGCGGTTACCCCACGCTGATTGTTTTGAAACCCGATGGCACCGTCGTGTGGAAGCAGGTGGGTTACCTGGCCGGAGGACCCGAGGCGATGATCGCCAAGCTTGAAGAGGCGAAGAAGAAATAAACCGTTGCTGAACTCATCAAGGCTAATTGTCAGAGCGTGATTGAATCAGCACTCGGAAGGCGCGGCCCAAATGGTCCGGATGGGCCAGGGTCTGAAATTGCCGCGTCCGCGCCGGAGTCCATGCTTCAAATTCGCCCGGCTCAGCCTGGGTTTGCGCAAGAATCCTGGTAAGGAACTGCCCCTGCTCCATCAGCCCTTCCGTGGCCAATCCCGCAGCCCGGCCCGCCGCCTCGATGGCGGAAAAATCGATGTGCGCCGTGATGTCGCATTCGCCGGGATTGTCGAGCAAGCCGCCGCCGGCATGATGGCGGGCAAAAGTCCGCAACGTTCCCCCGCTGCGTTCCGGGCGGAGCTGTTCCTGGTCCGTCAGACCGTAGTCTAGTGTCAACAATTTTCCGTGCGCGAGGGTTGCCGCCGCCTTTTTCCACCAAGCCACGGCGGCTGGGGAATGTTCGAGGACAAATCCGGGCGGCAAAACCGCGGCCAGTTCCGGGGCAATCCGCGGCAAACACTCCGCCAATTCGGGCAGCGGCGCGGCACGGTGCCAGACGAAAGCCCCGTTCTCGCAGGCCACGACGCATTCCTCCCATTTTTTCCCGGCAGCATCCCAAGCCAGGCGGTGAACGGGCATGGCATCGAGAAATTCGTTGCAGAAAATGATGCGGCTGGCCGGCTCACGGCAAGCTTCGGCAATGTCGGAAACCCACTTAACGCGCGACAGCCAGTCGTGCAGGGTTTGCTCCTGCCATGCGCGGCGCGTCGGGGAAGGCTCGATCAGACTGTATTCCAGCCGAGCCAGCAGGTCCGGTCGCCATTGCCGCAACCAACCGAGGATGTCGGCGGCCAGCGATCCCTGATGCGCGCCCGCTTCGACGATTTGCAACCGGTCGGGAACACCATCCCGGCCCAGCCATTGCGCGAATTGGAATCCCAGAAGCTCGCCCAGCAACGGGCCGACGCTGACGCTGGTGAAAAAGTCGCCGCGCCGCCCGATCTCGCGCTGCCGTTCGTAATAGCCCAGGCCCGGCGCGTAGAGGGCCAGTTCCATGAAACGCGCAAAGGAAACCGGCCCGTCGCGCCTTATCTCCTCCTGAATCAGCGAGGCCAGGCGATGCATAACGGGGGAAGTATGGCCCAATAAGAAGTGCTTGCAAAAGCCCGCATTTTGGACACATTCACCCGCAAATATTATCATGAATCACTTATTTTCGACCCTGCCGGTCTTGCTGGCTCTCTCTGTCGCTTCCGCCGTCGCGGAAGACACCGCCCTTGTTGTTGACGTTGACCAACCCGTCGGGCAGGTCAGCCCGCTGCACTACGGATTGATGACCGAGGAAATCAACCATTCCTACGACGGCGGCCTTTACGCCGAGTTGGTCCAGAACCGCGCCTTCCTGGACAACGCCGACCGGCCCGCCCACTGGTCAGTCGTGCAAGGCCCGCTCGCGGGTGCGCCGGCGACCATCGCTCTGGATCGCACCTTGCCGCTCAATGACATCCTCACCAACAGTCTGCGTTTGGACGCGGCTTCCGCTTCGGAGTCGGGCTTTGCGGGCATTGCCAACGACGGCTATTGGGGCATCCCGGTCAGGCCGCATACGAAATATCGCGCCTCCTTTTACGCGCGCGCTGCCGAAGGGTTCAAAGGGCCAATCAAAGTTGCCATCGAAAGCGAGGACGGCGCGGTCACTTTTGCTGAAGCCAAAGTTTCGGGCATCGGCCCCGCGTGGAAGTTGCACACCGTCACATTGAAAACAGGCGGCGTCACGCCCACCGCCAGGGCGCGGCTCGTCCTGTCCATCAACCAGCCTGGCACGGTGTGGTTCAATTTGGTTTCCCTCTTTCCGCCGACGTATCACAACCGGCCCAACGGCAATCGTATTGACATCATGGAACTGCTGGCCGGCATGAAGCCGGCATTTCTCCGCTTTCCCGGCGGCAATTACGTGGAAGGCGACACCCTTGAAACCCGTTTCGACTGGAAAAAGACGATTGGCCCGCTCGCCGGGCGGCCCGGCCATGCCAGTTGCTGGGGCTACCGTTCCAGCGACGGCCTTGGGCTGCTGGAATTCCTCGAGTGGTGCGAAGACCTGCACATGGAGCCTGTCCTTGCCGTCTATGCGGGGTACAACTTGAAGCACACGCACATCGACGCCGGCCCCGCCCTCCAACCTTATGTGCAGGATGCGCTCGACGAGATCGAATACGTCACCGGCGACACATCGACCAAGTGGGGCGCTCAACGCGCCAAAGACGGCCATCCCGCCCCTTTCAAACTCATCTATGTGGAAATTGGCAACGAAGATTGGTTTGACAAGTCGGGCAGCTACGACGGCCGGTTCGCCCAGTTTTACGACGCCATCAAAGCGAAATACCCGAACCTCAATTGCATCTCCACCATCGGGACCGAGCATCGGAGCCAGATGATTCAAAGCCGCAAGCCGGATGTGGTTGACGAACATTACTATTCCTCCGCCGCTGAATTCGATCAGGATGCCCCGGCGCATTGGGACAATTACGACCGCCGCGGCCCGGAGATTTTTGTCGGGGAATGGGCCGCCTACGAAGCGGTCAAACCCTGGACCTCCCCTGCCGAAAAATTGCCGCCCACGCCCAGCCTGAAATCCGCCCTGGCCGACGCCGCTTGGATGGCCGCGATGGAGCGCCATTCCGATCTCATCGTCATGCAGTGTTACGCCCCGCTTTTCGTCAATGTCAACCCCGGCGCGCGCCAATGGCGTCCGGACCTGATCGGCTACGACGCCCTCAATGTTTATGGCTCGCCCAGCTATCATGCCATCGCCATGTTCAGCCGCAATCACGGCGACACGATCCTCAAGACCTCCGTTACCAATCCTCCCCTCCACTTCAGCGCCACCAGGGACGCAAAAACCGGCGCGATCTACCTGAAGATCGTCAATACGGAGTCGATGCCAAAACCGGTTGACATCACGCTGCGCGGCCTGGCCTCGCTCGCGTCGGAGGCCACAGCCGTCACCCTTTCCGGGTCCGGCCCCGGCGAGTCCAATTCAATTGACAACCCCGCCCACGTCATCCCCGTCACCACGACCGTGCGGGACATCAAGCCCACGTTCACCTACACATTTGCCCCGTACTCCATCACCGTTCTGCGGCTGAAAGGGGATGGTTCCCATTAATCAAAACTTCATTTGCCTCATTTGATCGGGGCTTGCAGTTTGCGGGGGTTTTGCTAGAACAGCGTTGTCGTGAATTATAATAATCGTTATGGCCAGGATTGACGCGCTGTTTAATCTGATGTTCGAGCAGAAGGCCTCGGACTTGCATCTCTCGTCGGGCAACCCCCCCATCTTGCGCATCAACGGCGAGCTGACGCGCGTGGATTATCCTCCCCTGGAGGATGATCAGCTCAAAATCATGCTCTACGAGATCGCGCCGGAGTATAAGATCAAAACATTCGAGGAAACCGGCGACGTGGATTTTGGGTATGAGATCGCCAACGTCTCGCGTTTCCGCGCCAATTTCTTCACGCAAAAATACGGCATCGCCGCCGTCTTCCGGCAGATTCCCAGCAAAGTCCTTTCCTTCGAGGATTTTGAAAAATTCGACGCGCCGCTGCCGGCCGTGCTCAAGAAATTCGCCATGTTGCACAAGGGCTTGGTGGTCGTGACCGGCCCGACCGGTTCGGGCAAATCCACCACCCTGGCCGCGATGGTCGATTACGCTAATAAAAACCGCAAAGACCATATCATCACCGTCGAGGACCCGATCGAATTCGTCCATGAAAGCAAAGGCTGCCTGGTCAACCATCGCGAAGTGGGCCTGCATACCAAGACCTTTGCCTCGGCCCTGCGCGGCGCGCTGCGCGAAGATCCGGACATCATCCTGGTGGGCGAGTTGCGCGATCTGGAAACCATCGAACTGGCCCTGACGGCGGCCAGCACGGGCCATCTGGTGTTCGGCACCCTGCATACGCAAAGCGCGGCCAAGACGGTGGATCGCATCATTGACGTCTTTCCCGCCGAACAACAAAACAAGATCCGCGCCACTCTTTCGGAGGCGCTCAAGGGCGTGGTGGCCCAGGGCTTGTTCAAACGCGTTGACAAGAAGGGGCGGGTGGCGGCGCTGGAAGTGCTCGTTTTCAACACCGCCGTGGCCAACTTGGTGCGCGAGGGCAAGACCCACCAAATCCCCGGCATGATCCAGGTCGGCAAGAAATACGGCAACATGCCGCTGGACGATTCCATCATGGACCATCTGAAGATGAAACGCATCTCCCCGGAGGAAGCCTACGAAAAGTGCATTGACAAGAAGAAATTCCGCCCCTTCCTCTCCCGGCCGCCCGATGAGGACGAAATGTGAAAACCGCCAGTTTCAAACCATGACCAAAACCAACGACTATGCGCCGCGCCGAACTTGATTACATCCTGATGACCATGCTGGGGCTGGACCGCAAGACGGACACCATCATGCGCCGGCGCAAAGCGGTGTCGGACCTGAATTTCACGGTGGACCGTCCCTTGCAGGTGGAACAAGACGGCGAGCTCATCCCGGTGGAATGCAATCCGCCGCTGGATCATTTGACGCCGTATCAAACGGAAATGATCGCCTTGAACCTGATCAACGGCAATCCGCGCCTGACCGAGGACCTCATCCGCACCGGCTCCTGCGACGCCTCCTACAGCGTGGCCGACATGCTGCGTTTCCGCGTCAACATCTTCACCCAGCGCAGCAGATTCTCCATCGTAATGCGCAAGCTCAACACGGAGATACCGACGCTGACGGGGTTGAAACTGCCCGAACTTTTCCGCGACGTTGCGAAGGAACAAACCGGCTTGGTGCTCGTCACGGGCGCTACCGGCTCCGGGAAAACCACCACGCTGGCCGCCATCCTCCACGAAATCAACAGCACCAAATCCGTCCACATCATCACCTTGGAGGACCCAGTGGAGTTCATCCATCAGCACAAGAAATCGACCTTTAACCAGCGGGAGATGGGCAGTGATTTCAGCACCTTTTCCGCCGGTCTGCGCGCGGCCTTGCGCCAGGCCCCCAAAGTGGTGCTGGTGGGCGAAATGCGCGACCGCGAGACGGTGGAAATCGGCCTGGGCGCCGCCGAAACCGGGCATCTGGTCTTGAGCACGCTGCACACCATTGATGCCGGCCAGACGATCAACCGCATCCTGGGAATGTTCGAGACGGAGGAGCAGGAACAGGTGCGCACCCGCCTGGCGGACACCTTGCGCTGGATTATCAGCCAGCGCCTCGCGCCGCGCGTCGGCGGCGGGCGTTTTGCGCTGATTGAAATCATGGGGGCCAACCTGCGCACCAAGGACAGCATCATCCACGGTGAAAGCGAGGGGAAAAGCTTTTACGACATTATCGAGTCCAACCACTCCTTCGGCTGGCGGAATTTCGACCAGGCCTGCCTGGAGGCTTACGAACAAAACATCATCACCGAGGAAAGCGCGTTGAACTACTCGAGCAAGCGCGGCTTCGTCTCCCGCGGCATCGATGCCATCAAAAAAGCCCGCGGCGAAGGCCTCGGCACTTCGGACCTCAAGATGAAAGTGGAGCCGGTAAAATCCAAAGGCGCGCCGTCCTTTCCCACAACCTTCAAAATGAAGTGAGCCATGGAAGAATTTGAATTTATCGGGCCGAATGACGAGCCTGCCCTGCTGGCCATCACCTCGCCGGAGGCGCTCAACACCGCCAAGGCCGTGCTGATCGAACTGGGCTACAAGGTCCATGTGGTGGACACCCATCCGCAGTTCGAGACCCGCTACAACCAGGTCAATTACCAGGTGGTCATCATCGAGGAGACCTTTGCCGGCGGCAACCTCTTGGAAAATCCGAGCCTGCGCATGGTGCAGGAGCTGACTATGAGCCAGCGGCGTTACGCGACGATCTTCTTGATCGGGCCGACCTTCGAAAGCCTGAACACGCTGCAAGCCTTCACCCAAAGCGTCCATTGCGTGCTGAACTTCTCCGAACTTTCCATGCTGAAGGAGGTGGTGCAAAAAACCATCGCCGAGAATGATTTGTTCCTGAGCACTTTCCGCGACGTGCAGCGCCGCGTTTATCAAAAGGGGGCCTAGCGCCGCCGGGGTGCCTCCATGCCACGCCCGCGGCTCGATCAAGCCCTTGTCGAACGCGGCTTCTTCCCGAGTCGCGAGAAAGCCCAACGGGCCATACTGGCCGGCCAGGTGCGGGTGGGCGGTCGTTTGGCGCGGAAATCCAGCGAGCCGGTCAAGCCCGAAGACGAACTTGTCCTGGCCGCGCCGGAACGTTACGTGAGCCGGGGCGGCTACAAGCTCGAACATGGGTTGCATCATTTTCAGGTGGACGCTGCGGGCGTCACGGCCATTGATTTGGGCGCGTCCACCGGCGGATTCACCGATTGCCTGCTGCAAGCGGGCGCGGCCCTGGTCTATGCCGTCGATGTCGGGCGCGGCCAACTGGCCTGGAAACTCCGGCGCGACCCGCGCGTAGTTGTCATGGAAAAAACCAACGCCCGTTCCCTGACTCCGGGCAGTTTTCCCCAGCCCTTTGCCGGCGCGGACTTGCTCGTGGCCGATTGTTCCTTCATCTCCCTGAAAATCATTTTGCCGCCCGCCGTTGCATTGCTGCGCCGTTGCGCTAGAATCCTCGCGCTGGTGAAACCTCAATTCGAAGCGGGCAGGGCCGAGGCCGACAAGGGCGCCGGCGTCATCACGGACCCGGCCATCCACGCGCGCGTCTTGAGTGAATTGAAGGAGTTTGTCGGCGCAAAGACCGCCCTGCATTGGCGCGGCGAAACCTCGTCGCCTTTGCTGGGACCGGCGGGCAACAAGGAATTTTTGGTTTTGCTTGAAAAAGAAACCTGAAACGCTGCGAAAAATCGGGCTGATCGCCAATTGCGACAAAGCCGCCAGCCGCGCTGCCGTGCTGCGGGCCGCGGCGCTCATCGCTCGCACCGGCCGCTCCGTGCTGGCCGAAGAGCAAACCGCCCGCATGGCCGGCTTGCGCTGCGCCACTTGCGCCAATCCCGCCGCGCTGGCCCGGCAGGCCGGTTTACTGCTGGTTTTTGGAGGCGACGGCACCCTGCTGCACGTCGTCCACGAAATTCACGGCTCCAATACCCCCATTCTGGGCATCAACCTCGGCCGGCTCGGGTTCCTGACCACGGCCGCGGCCAGTGATTTGCCCGCCGTGCTCCAAAAAATCTGGCAAAAGGAATATGTCATCGAGTCGCGGCCCCTCATCGAGGCGGCCGGCGATTGCCAGGGCAACCCGATCCAACTGCGCGCCTTCAACGACATCGTCATCAGCCACGGCGCCGTCTCGCGCGTCATCGAACTGGACGTGCAAGTCGATGGCCAGCCCCTGACCCGCTACCGTGGCGACGGCCTGATCGTGAGTTCGCCGGCTGGTTCAACGGCCTATTCCCTGTCAGCGGGTGGGCCGATCATCAGCCCGGAGGCGCGCGTGTTTGCCATTACCCCGATCTGCGCCCATGCCGTCTCCAACCGATCCGTCATCATCGATTCCGGTTCCGCCGTCCGGGTAAAACTGCTCAGCCGGCGCTTGGAAACCATCATCTCCGCCGACGGCCAGCTCCAGGCCAAACTGGGCGCGGACGATGCCGTCACCATCCGGCGCAGCCGCTATGCGGCGAGACTGCTCCATTTGCGCGACACTTCATTCTTCGCCGCCGTCCGGCAAAAACTCCGCTGGAGCGGTTCATCCGTTTAATTCTCTTTCCTGTCCCTCGCCCATCAGATGGGAGAGGGTGGTCGAAGACCAGGTGAGGGCATGAATTGAAAACATGAACGGTGGCGCAGCTCATCCTTCGAGTTGATTAAACTGACTCGTTGGCAAAACAGAAAAGATTAAAATGTGCGACACTGCGGTCTTCGCGCATCGCCCGCAAATAGCGGGAGCCGATTTCATTAGGCCCTTTTGCGTCGGCCAGATGCTTGTGAAGCACCGAAACCGTTTGTGGTGACACTTCAACCACAGGGCCGACTAGCAACCTTGTCTTGAGACTAAGGCAAACGCCTGGAATACCACCTAAATCACCCAAGAAGTGTTGTGCGACATGACCAGCGCGGCAGGCGCATAGGCGACGACGACTCGATATTTCCCCAAGTTTAGTAAATCAGTGTGTTTCTCATGTGTGAGGGGAATTCTCCCTTCCTGCGCAGAGAGTTCAGCCATCTTCGCCTCTGGGTTCCATGCGCCGCGTGCCAACACGAAGGCCGCCGAGGAATAGATGTCCTGCAGGAACGCTCGACTTGCTAACAGTTGCTCACGAGCTGTCGTCAACAACTTGGTGGTTGCTTTGTCGCGTCGTGCCGCGTTTCTTAATTCCTTGTCCGCCACAGCGGCTTTGGCGACGGCGGATGCCTTCTTGATTCTTACCGTCCGTAGATCAGGGGAAGCCGAGGCCGTAGTACCGGACCTTGTAGTTCGTCCATTGTGGATCGCTGAAGTAGAAAGTGGTGGTGAGCATCACGTTCGTTAGCGGTATCCAAATTGGATTGCATAGATTAGTGCAGGCTTCCACCGCGATGGGGATGCTGGTGGTTGAGCCGTTGCTGATGTTGAACGCAAATTGATTGTTGCTGATCCCGAAACTGCCGCCGCCGGTTTGGATCAGCGGGTTCCACAGCACCGGCGTAAGACCGGTATTGGCGGAGAAGTCAGCCCATCCCGTGGTGCCTGACAAATAATAGATCGTCGGATCTTCATCTTCGAACACACTCCAATCAGCGGTGGGAGCGTTGCCCGTGAAATAGACGCTGGCCAGGTTGTCACACTCAGCAAATGCATAGTCCCCGATGTTGGTAACTGTGTTGGGAACCGTGACGCTGACCAGGCTGTCACAGTCTTCGAACGAGGAGTTTCCAATGCTGTTAATGCTGTTGGGGATCGTGATGTTGGTCAGGCTGATGCAGTCCATAAACGCGCCGCCCACGATATTGGTGACGCCGCTGGGAATCGCATAACTACCAGCCCCGTCCCCGGGAGGGTATTGGACGAGCGTGGTTCGGCTCTTGTCGAACACGACTCCATCCGGGCTGCTGGCATAGAATGAACTTGACGCATCTACCGTTATCATCGTCAGGTTGACGCAATCCATAAACACCTCGCCCCCGATGTTGGTGACGGTGCCGGGGATCGCGAGGCTTGTCAGGCTATAGCATTCAGCGAACGCATAGTCCCCGATGCTGGTGACAGTATAATTATCGTCAGAATCATCCGTAACGATGGATGGTATTGCAATATCGCCCCCGGAGCCGTCATAGCCATTTATTTGAGCTGTCTGTCCATCATCGGAATACCACTCGAACCCATCGTAATCACCCGAAGACTGACCGTTTGCAGAGGCCGTCAGCATGATGGAGAACGCCGCGATGGCTGTCGTCACCAACGTTTTTGCGAAAAGCGTGAAATTGATATCGGAGAATCCCTGAGTAAAACTCGTCTTGTCGTGCGGTTGCTCGGATTCTGACGGCACAAAAATACTCACGCCCTTGGCTTTAGGGTTTCGCGCTGTTGGCCTTTTGTTTGTGCGCACGTTCGCCGTCCGGGCCGGAAAACGACGGCGAAGCCATTTCCAGCCTTGATCCACACCACTTTGATGCAGATTATTAATATTTAAGCATAAAGTTACTCAGATAAGCAAGCCAAAAAACAAAAATGTTGCGCTGGAGCAGTTCTACCTGTTGCCGGTTTTTTGGACCTGTGTATCAATCTCGTGATTCTGGCTTTTTTTGCCGCCGTCCGGCAGAAGTTGCGCTGGAGCGGCTCATTAGTTTCAGATTGTTTCAGGTTATTTCAGATTTTTTTAGGATTGCAATGCACGGCGCGGAAACTTAAACCAAACGTATGGTGCGCTTAAAAGACATCGCGGCGCAGGCCGGGGTTTCGGTCATGACTGTGTCCAAATCCCTGCGCGGCGCGCCGGACATTTCGGCGGCAACCAAGGTGCGCATCAAGGGACTGGCCCAGCAAATGGGATACATGCCCGATTCCATGGCCCAGGGATTGCGCAATCGCACCACCAAGCTGCTCGGCCTGATCCTGCCCAGCGTCACGAATCCAATTTATGTCCGCACCGTCGCGGCCATCGAAGAAGGGGCGCACGAGTGGGGCTACGATCTGATCCTGGCCCATTCCCTGAACAGCCCGGAACGCGAGGAAGCCTGCATCCGCCGCCTGCTCTCCCGGCGCGTGGACGGGCTTTTCATTTTCCCGGCCAACCGGCTCTCGCCCACCGCGCCAGTCTATGAGGAATTGTGGCAGCGCCAGACGCCCACCGTTATTCTCGGCCAGCGTCCCCCTTTTTGCGCGCAGTTCTTGAGCGTGGAAACCGAGGACCTGACCGGCACCCATCTGATGACAAAACATCTGCTGGAACTTGGCCACAAAAGGATCGCCTTCCTCTCCGGCGCCAGCGGTTCGCCTTGGGCACAGGAACGGTTGGAAGGCTACCGACGCGCCTTGCGCGAGGCGGCCATCGAGCCGGACGACCGCCTGATTTTCACCGCCGGATCGACCCTTGAAGACGGGGAAAAGGCTGCGGTGCAATTGATCAACGAAGCCGCCACCATGACCGCCATCCAGGCGGCCACCGATCTGGTGGCCATGGGCGCGGCCAACGTCTTTCTCAATCAAGGCGTCAAGATTCCCGAGGACCTGTCCGTGGCCGGTTTTGGCAACATCATGATGAGCCAGCATTTTCGCGTGCCGCTCAGCACTGTGCGCCAGCCGAAACTTCGCCTGGGAATCGCCGCCATCGAGGCCATGCAAAAGCTGCGCCGCGGGGAGCATCCCGAACCGAACCGTCTTCCCGTCGAAATCATTGTCCGCGCCAGCACGGCACGGCCCAAGCCCGATGGGCAGAAGTAAGAATTAAGAAGGCGGATGGATAAAAAAAGAACTTGCCCTCTCGGGCAATATGGCCAAGAGTTATTGCTGAATCGTGTCTGTGTGAAATTCCAACTTTGAAAACTTATGGCGCGTATTTTTAACAATATTGTCGAAACGGTCGGACGGACTCCCCTGGTCCGCCTCAACAAAGTTACCGCGGGCCTGGAGGCCGTCGTATTGCTCAAGTGCGAGTTTTTCAATCCCCTGGGCAGCGTGAAGGACCGCATTGGCATGGCCATGATCGAAGCGGCGGAGAAGAGCGGCATTCTGAACGCCAACACCGTGATCATCGAGCCGACCAGCGGCAACACCGGCATCGCCCTGGCCTTCGTCGCCGCCGCCAAGGGCTACAAACTCATCCTGACCATGCCGGACACCATGTCGCTGGAACGGCGCACTTTGCTGGCCATGCTGGGCGCCAAATTGGTCCTGACGCCGGGCACCGAAGGCATGAAAGGCGCCATTGCCCGCGCCGAACAGATCGCGCACGAGACCCCGAATGCTTGGATACCGCAGCAGTTCGAAAACCCCGCCAATCCCGAAATTCACCGCAAAACGACGGGCGAGGAAATTTGGGCGGACACGGATGGGAAGGTCGATATTCTGATTTCGGCCGTGGGCACGGGGGGGACCATTACGGGTTGCGTGGAGGCCATCAAGCCGCGCAAGGCCTCCTTTCAGGCCATCGCGGTTGAGCCGAAGGATTCGCCGGTCATTTCGCAATGCCTGGCCGGACAGCCGCTCAAGCCCGGTCCGCACAAAATCCAGGGGACAGGCGCCGGGTTCATCCCCAAGAATCTTCATCTTAAAGATAGCAAGGGCCATCCGCAGATCGTCGAATGCATACAGATCACGAACGATGAGTCATTCGCCATGGCGCGCCGCCTGGCCAAGGAAGAAGGCTTGCTGGTCGGCATCTCAACCGGGGCCAACGTGGCCGCGGCCATCCAGGTGGCCAAGCGTCCCGAAAACAAGGGCAAGATGATTGTGACCATCGCCTGCTCTACCGGCGAGCGCTACTTGAGCACCGCGCTGGCGGCTGAGGCTAGGGCCGAGGTGGGGGGCTGAAAGAGAGCGCGAAAAAAGCGCCAAAAAAGGTGTTGCATTACTTTTTTTTTCGTCTAAGTTTTGGGGTGTTAAAGGTCTGACCGGCAGGTGCGGATGACGCGAAAGCGCCCGCAACGGTCCTCCAAAAATTCACTATTCTTGCGAAACTGATTTTTCGGGGTAATCCAAGTAAGGCCTTGACACTTTTACACTTATAAATCTATGAGCAACGCGCCCAGCGCCACAGCCACCGACTACGGAACCGGCTTTCTGGAGATATCTGAGAAGGGATTTGGCTTCCTTCGCACCAAGGAAAATAATTACCACCCCAAGCCGAGCGACATTTTTGTCACGCCCGACACCATTAAACGGAGTTTTCTGCGCGAGGGCTGCCTGGTGGCGGGCGAGACCCAGCCGCCCCACCGCGGCAACAGCCCGCAACTCAAGACGGTGGACAAGGTCAACGAGCAGCCTTTCGAGGCCTACACCAAGGCGGTCCGTTTTGAGAACCTGACCACGATTGATCCCATCGAAAAGATCAATCTGGAGACTTCGCCCGACCTTCTGGAAACCCGCATCATCGATTTGGTCACGCCCATCGGCAAAGGCACGCGCGGATTGATCGTCGCCCCGCCGCGCACCGGCAAAACGACCATCCTCAAGCAGATCGCCAATGCCGTCACCGCCAATCATCCGGAAGTCTATGCCATGGTCCTGTTGATCGACGAGCGGCCGGAGGAAGTCACCGATTTCCAGCGCTCGGTCAAGGCCGAGGTCGTCGCCTCTTCCAACGACCAGGACCTGGAAACGCATGTGCGGCTTTCCCGCTTCATGATCGAACGCTGCCGCCGCATGGTGGAAAGCGGGCGGGACGTTTTTGTGCTGCTGGATTCGATCACGCGCGTGGCCCGCGCCTATAACAGCGTGCATGGAGGCAGCGGTCGCACCATGACCGGCGGCGTGGACGCGCGCGCCCTGGAAATCCCGCGCAAGATGTTCGCTTCCGCCCGCAAGATCGAGGAAGGCGGTTCGCTGACCATTATTGCCACTGCGCTGGTCGATACCGGTTCGAGGATGGATGAATTGATTTTCCAGGAATTCAAAGGCACGGGCAACATGGAGCTGATCCTGGACCGCAAACTGTCGGACCGCCGCCTTTTCCCGTCGCTGGATATTCCCAAGAGCGGCACGCGCAAGGAGGAAAAACTCTTTCCGCCCAAACACATCGAGGCCATTCGCAAGCTGCGCCGCATGATGGTGGACCTGAACCCGATCGAGGCCATGGAAACGTTGCAGGCCGCGTTGAAGAAGCACAAGACCAACGACGAATTGCTGGCCAAGATCACTTAGCCGCGGCCGTTGAAATCGACACCGGATAAATTCCTGCACTCCCGCCCGCCGCTGGAACGGATGCTCCGCATTCACCAGGCCATTCAATCCGGCCGCCACCCCAACGCCGTCTCCCTGTCGCAGGAATTGGAGGTCAGCTCCAAATCCGTCTATCGCGATTTGGAATTCATGCGCGACCGGCTGGAATTGCCTCTGGAATACGACAGCCTGCACAGGGGCTATTACTACACCGAGGAAGTGGGCAATTTCCCCACCCTGCAAATCAGCGAGGGCGAACTGTTCGCTCTGCTCGTCGCGGAAAAGGCCCTGCAACAATATCGCGGCACGACTTTCGAGCGGCCCCTGATCAGCGCCTTCAAGAAAATGGCCGCCGCCCTGCCCGACACGGTGTCCCTCAACCTGGCCGATTGGGAGCAAACCATTTCCTTCCGCACCAGCGCCGAGCCGATCCTGAACCTGGAGATTTTCGACACCCTGGCCAAAGCCACCGCGCATCGCAAACAATTGCAATTGACCTATCGCAAGCCCGGCCGCCGCGAAACCGAGTTGCGCCTGGTCGATCCCTATCACCTGGCCAACATCAACGGCGAATGGTTTCTCTTTGCCTGGTGCCATTTGCGCAAGGACATCCGCACCTTCGTTCCGGCCCGCATTCAAGCCATTGAAATCACCGGCAGGACGTTTGACCGCCCGCAAAAATTTTCCCTGGAAAAGCGGCTGCGCGACAGTTTCGGCGTGCAATCCGGCCAGGGACGCTTCGACGTGGTCATCCGTTTCAACGAACTGGTCAGCGACTACATTCGGGAGAAGAAATGGCACGACTCGCAGCAACTCAAGGAATTGAAGGACGGCGGTTTGGAACTGCGCATGAAGTTATCAAGTTTGGCGGAAGTGGAACGGTGGGTCCTTGGCTGGGCCGGCAACGCCAAAGTCATCCAGCCGCCCGAATTGGCCGAGAAGGTGAAAAAGTCAGCCCAAGACATCCTGAAAAATACCTGGGGTTTGGAGCGATTTAAACCTGCGATTAAGCGCGAGTCAGCGCGTTCTCGCTGACGAAAAGATTTCGCGAGCGAAAAGCCGCCGGGCTTTCCACCAGTAAATCCGCCCGCAAAGCGGAGAGTGGAGAAGCAAACCACGGAAGGTGCAATTTCCGCGTATCGGCGGCGACCCATCCCGGGAGAGGCAAATCATGGATGCGGGCCAGTTCCCCGGCCGTCGCCGCAAGGTAGGCGTCCTGCACACGGCTGCTTTCGCCGGAAGATTATTTGAAACAAATCGCGCCTTAAAACCGGCCCCTAAGCCTTGACCCCTGCGACGCGGAACCCCTCCTGTTCGAGCAGGGAGCGAACCCGGTCCACCTGATTTCCTTGAAGTTCGATGGTGCGCTGGCGCGTCGTCCCGCCGCAACCGCAGGCCGAGCGCAGTTTGCGCCCCAGGTCCTCAATGGATTGGTTGCTGATGAAGGGCGCAAAATCGTGGATGACGATGACGATCTTCCCGCCGCGATGGGCGGTTTCGCGCCGCAGCACGACCCGGCCCAGGGCGGGCGCGGCTTTGGGCTGAGGCTCGCCCAGCGGCAGATTGTCGATTTGCAAATCCGCGAACGGATTATTCAATTCGAACGACTGCTCAATCGTCGCCTCAATTTTATCTTTTCTAGCCATAAACTCTTACAGGCTTATCGCCACTATATAGGCCGGACTTAAACCCGTGCAAAGCGCAAATTCCCGCCCTCCGCCGGCAGGTCCCGATCGTCAAAAGGTGGGGCCCGCAATCCTTTGCGCGCCGAAGAGCGGCGGGCAGCGGATCGCCCGCCTTGCCATAAACGCCCCGGTAGGGCGACGCTCCCGCGGAGCCGGGCCTTTCCACAAAGTGTCAAAATTTGCTTTACAGATTCATCGGAAAGGCGCAACCATCATGAATATATGAAGAAATTGACAATACCCAAAGTATGTTTCTGCGCGGCAATAACGGCCCTGGTATCAGGTTGCCAGATAACGGTGGGACCCGGGTCTGCGTCGGTTGAGGTGGCGCAACCCGTGGTGGAGGTCGCTCCCCCGGCCTACGTCTGGGACGGGGTCGAGTACGTTGGCGTGTATAACGGCCAGTATATGTACTTTGGTCCCGGAGGCGTTTGGGTGGTCTGCGACCCCTTCATATTGGACAGATTTCACAGCTGGGAGAGATACCATGCGGACTGGCGCGACCATGCCATTCGCAACGACGGGGAACATCGCCTCGACCGAGTCCATCGTCCTGCCGGCATGAACCGAGCTGTCGCTCCCGCGAGAAGGACGGCTGCTCCTGAGGGAAGGGCGGTTGCGCCGGAGAGGAAGATGGCTGCACCCGAAGCAAGGACGGCTGCGCCAGAGAGACGAACAGTTGCGCCAGAGAAAAAGACGGTTGCACCTGGGCAGAAGGCGGCTGCGCCCGCGAAAAAGGCTGCTCCTCAGAAGAAGGAAGAAAAGAAGGACGAAAAGTAGAACCACCGAGCTACAGACCCGCTACATTCCTTCCAGGCGGGTGCTGGTTAGAGGGTTCCCGCGTCACACTGGGTGTGCGCAATGCTGTTCTTTACGACTCCCTTCGGGGCCTCCATTGGTGCCTCGGCTTGTTGACAAAGTGGATGGTGTTGTTGGCCCCTCCAGGACCGCACTCGATGGCAAATTGTTGGAATCTCATTTTTCACGAAATGTTAATTCCGGCAAAACGACTTGCCTTTCCTTTGATCAGTGGGCAACTTTACGCTACGAAAGCCTATGAACGACGCACCATCAAGTTCAACCCAGGACAAGGCAAAAATGTCCATATCCCCCAAAAAACTTCTGGCAAGGGTAGCGGTATCCGTCCTTAGCTACTCCTTGGCAGGACCAGCTGGCGCGATCCTTTCTCAGATTTTAAGCGGCCCCGCCATCGAAATCTTCGAACATCTTGGTGGACATGAAACAATAGCTGATGTCTTCAAGGACATCACCGAGGAAACCGTCAATATTACTTTAAACAAACAAAAGACGCACCCAGCAAATGACGAACTGAAAAGGGGAGTGGTGCTGGCGTTGAAGAAAGCCATCCAAAAAATCAAGACGATAGTAATACAGGAAATTGGCTCGGAGGACCGGCATCTCGACGAAGTTTTTGATTTTTGGATTCAACAACTCACTGATCCGGCCCCACAAGGAACGGTACTTCGCACTTTATTTGCATCTGATAACGCAAATACGCTAGATTGGATTGACCCTAGCCATTTGGCCCCAAGCACAGAAGCAGTCCAGACACCTGACCTTCTTGATATTCCCTCATCGGATGTTTATTGGCATCAGCTTTTCGAACGTACCTTCGCGGTTTGGCATAAATCTGGCCAAGATGCGAGTTGTCTCCACACAATTCAAACTGACTACAAGAAGATAATGTTGAAGCATTTGCCTACAACATTCCAAATATGCTTTGCGGAAGTACTCAACGATGAGCAACACAAAACCCTATGGACGGCCTTTGAAAAAGGATTTTTAGTTGAGACGCGGCAAATGTTAAAACAAATACAACGGAACCAAGGCCGGGCCAACCAGCAACTGACTGCTTATCTTGACACCATAGATCGAAAACTAACGGATATCATTGCTGTCCCTGCTCTCCTTGCGCAGTATACAACGACAATTCAGCTGGCTCTGGCTCATTCCAATGAAACTCAAGACTTTGTATTAACGGCCATTTCAGAACAGAATGCAATGCTTTCCCGCGTACTTCATTTTGTTGAGAAGCTGAAGAAGGACGTTCATGGCAACTTTTTCATGGATGCTCACCATGGAGTTTATCCACCGGTGTCTGCGACTCACGGGAACGCCACTAGGAAAGCGCTGCAATTTTATTCTAATAAACTCTTTGTCTCACGAGAAGTACTTAACTCCAGCCTGGCGCATTGTTTAAGGGCAAACAAGAAGGGATACTTTCTATTATCTTCTCCATCGGGTAGCGGCAAGTCCGCAGCGCTAGCCAAATGGATATTGAAACTTGAGAACCTTCCTGACTATACAGTCTTCTACCGTTTCTATTCACGCCAGCACGGAACGCAATACTTCTATGATGGAATTGCATCTATTGTGGACCAGTTGTTGAAGAAATTATGCATTCACGGCGGAAGGATTCAGGTTACTGAGCGAGATTTACTGCGCGAAGCATTCGGCCAAATGCTCACGATCCCTCATTTAGGCTGGCTAGTTGTGGTTCTTGACGGACTTGACGAATCAGATCCACCGCTCATGCCTGGATTTTTACCGGACTTGGAGGAATTGGCAGATCGCACCTACGTTATATGTTCGCACCGCAATACTGAAGGTACATATACCTTACGCACATGTAGGACGAGGTGGAATCTCCCTACGTTGGAAGAAGTGCCTGGCCTTGAAGATTTCACTGTAGAAGAAATAGGCAGTCTATTCCGGGCGTATGCCCATAAAACAGGGAATCCTCATTTAGAGCGGTTGATCAGCAATCATGACTTTGTTGTCAGGGTTCATAAGCAAACACATGGTCTGGCTATTTATGTGAAAATGCTTGCTGAAGAGCTCAGCACTGCTAGCACAATGCGGCAAATCACAGCCGTGATAGAGGACCTTCCTGACAGTTTTGATAAGTATGTTCAAAGCGCTATCAAAGAAATGCGTCCTGGATCCATTGACTCTCAGGTCTTTAGCTTGCTCTCCGTATCAAAAGGACCTCTGCTGGATGAAGAACTGGCCACGATCACGCACACGATGAATATGAAGGTTTATCTGAGATCCATGCCATCGGCTCTGTTGCGCTGGCTGTTGATTGACAATCGCGAATATTCGTTCCAGCACGACTCCATTGCCAGAGCTTTTAGGCACAACTTATTGTTCAGAACGGACGAGTTAATCTATCAGACGCAATTGTTGAACTTCTGCTCTCAGTGGAGCAGCAACGGACACCCATATCCTTTGCGTCACTATGCAGACCACCTCAAGGAGGCCATACATCAAAGCGATGGCGCGGCTCTTGTACGCCAACTGTATGCATTAGCAGAAAATGATGCATATCTTCAAACTCAGAGGGATGCGCTGTCACATGAAGCATATACCTCATTAAGCACCATCATGAGTGCGCTGGATGTATCAATAGAAAGGAAGGACGTATTTAACATGTGCAATTTCAGTTTGCGACATGCACAACAGGGCATCAATATTATGCTGGAATCTCCACTAAAAGCAGTTAGGGCCGGTAATATTGATAGGGCCCTGAGTCTTACAGACCATGTCGAGGATAGTGCAATGCAGTTACTGTGGCGACTCATTTTGCGTGCAGACGCATCCACGAGAGATCTTACGGAAGGAGCATTATGGCATTCATTGGATCAATCTTATAATGCTCTTCCAATTGCGCCCAAATACTCACCGTTGTTCCTTGTGCCGCTTACGATACTTGCTATCGCAAACAAGGATGGGTGGGATCTCATGGCACGTAACCTCCACAGCAGAGAGCGCTTAGAGTTATGCCGTACGCTTGCTCAAACAGGTCATAGTGAGCAAGCAAGAAAGGCCATTGCGCTCATCGTTTCGTCGAGGGATAAAGATAATATCAGGCAATTGATTGTTCTACGTTATTTGCGTAACAAGCGATTTGCCGAGGCGCAAGACATGTTACGCGCACTGGAGAATCCAATGCAAAGAGAGGAGTCCCGCTCAGCAATTGCTCAGGCATTTGCGCGAGATGGGAACATGGCCGCGGCGCGCACTGAAGCGGCTGCAATTGATGAACATTCACTGCTCCCAAAAGCGGCGGCATTGTACGCAATTGCGCTAGCTGAGCGAGGTTTACGTTTTCCGACCGCAGACGGAACGTTTATGGAAGCTGATAGGTTGATTGAGGCGCTTTTGCCAGAGGTGAGGCCTGTTTGCTTAGCGAAATACGCCTTAATACAGGCACAAGCTGGTGACTTAACCGCCGCACGTCACACCTTTATTGAAGCAGCAAGCACTCTCAGTGGGCTGCATGCTACTAGCATCACGAAATTGAAACAACGATGCTCCATTGCGGAATTGCTCTTTGAGGCGAGTGCGGCGGATGAGGGACTTAAACAGATGGCTTTAAAGGAAGCGAACAGTATTGTGAATGAAATTAAGAACTACATTGATCCCGGCTATGACTCGGACAATGTCTTAGAGAGAGTGATCATGTTATTGGCTCGAACTCGCGAATATGATAGAGTTAATACTTTGATTAAAAACGTCCGCAATAAGAGGACGAGATTGCGCGTTTTGGGTTTCATCGGCTTTTTAACGTTAAATAGGCAGCATAAGCAGAATGAAGTGTTCCGCTCGATAAGTTTAGAGGATGGGCTGATAGTAGCCTCGGATATTGCGCAGAGATTAATTTCCGAAGGCGATGGGTCATCAGCCTTGGATATTCTATGCGGCAGGATTTTAAGAAAGACCGGAAGTAAAACGGCTGAACACTGGGGAAAACTGAGGGTTATAGCGGAAGTTGCATCGGCCTTCATAAAACAAGGGAACAGGCAGGAGGGGATGCGTCTTTTCACGCAAATTCACCAACAAAACAATCATATTCAGCCCTGGCGCAGGATGTGGGGACTTATCGATTATGCGTCAGCGCAGGTGCGCGCCGGTGAGGTTGATTTGGGCCGAGAGACGTTTAAGGAAGCTGCAAGAACTATTCGAGCTGGGGCTAAGGACGGTCCCAAGCGGTTTGCGGAAATCGGCGCAGCGCAAGGTCGTTGTCGTTTAGGCGATGAGGCAAGGCTTTCCTTTCAAACGGCCTTACTTCTCATTAAGGACGAAGAACGAGGTGATGCTATTTCGTATTTTGGTGAAATTATTGACGGCCAAATGGAGGCGCAATTATCGGGTGAACCTGAAATCACTCTTGCTTACGCAATGCAAATTATACGCAAGATGAGATCAATGAGTAACAAAGCTAAAGTGGCACCCAATTTGGCTGTCGAATTGATAAAACGTTCCGCTTCCGACGACGGCGTCTTTCTTGATGCCGTAAACGAGCTCATTGTATATTTTTATTCCACACATGTCGCGGATAAAACCCCTGAGGAAATTGCGAAGATAGCACGAGTGCAGGCGTGTCTTAAAGCGATTTCGGGAGACATTGAAGGTGCTGTGAGTGATGCTGTAAAAATTGCCGACGGAAAGCAACGGTCAAAAGCTTTGCAGAATGTTGCCCTATATTGTGTTCAGATCGATAAGCCGGCGAAGGCTGTCGAAGTTTCGGATCTAATTCGAGATGGTCGTAGTGAGCTATTGCCTAATATCGCGGAGGCCATGGTTGAGAAAAACGACACAATAGGTTTTCTGCAAATGGTCCCCAAGGCAGCATTTGATCTGGATTCTGCGTACCGAATGGTCGCATTACTAGTAAGGCTATATCAGCCAGGAGGCGATACTCTTGAGAAAATTTTGTCGCTTGTAAATGAAAGCCCTCCGTCCTCATCATGAGGGACGATGCGACACAATTGCTTGTTGAAGCGAACTTTGGTAATATAACGATCATTAACGGTATCGAACATGAACTTGACTCTTGCCCCGATAATGCGAATAGGCGTAATTGAGATTGGAAGCCGAGCTGTGAGGCTCATGATTGCGGATGTTTCCAGAGAAATAGGATTGAAGATTGTTAATACTGCATGGGATGAAACTCATTTGGCCGCCGCGGTCAAGATCGGCGGTGAAGGCCTTTACGCCAAGCTTGATGAGATCGAGAACTCGGTGAAGAAATTTAAGGAGAGTTGCCGTGAGCAAAGGGCGTCTGAGATGTGTATTTTCGCCACTGCTGCCTTTCGTGAAATGCCTTCAGCATTTAGGGAATATTTTCTCATTCGAATACCTGAATTACAAATACTGGATAAAATGGCCGAGGCGGCTTGCTCCCTATTGGGAGCTATAAACGAATTTGAGTCATCTATTTCACCTGAGAATCAATTGGTTGTTGACCAAGGGACTGGAAGTATGGAGGTTGTTTTGGGACACGTTACATCAACAGGAGTGACATTGATGGACTTCAAGAGTTACGCATTAGGTACGCAAACCTTGGTTCAGAATCTAGCTGAAAAGCAACATGACTTGAAAAAGTTTCAATCGTCATTTGCAAGAAGCGTTGGGAATTACAAGCCAATTGGAGTTGCATTTGAAGGACGACCAGTGATTTTAGGCAGCGTCGCAACCAAGATTGCCTGGATTAAGGTTAGAAATGGGCCCGGTCACAATTATGATCCCGCTCTTGCGCATGGACAGATCATCAACCGTAAGGTCGTGGAGTCCGTGATCAATTTGTCACTTAAAGAGCCCGATACAGTCAAATATTTAATCTCTCCAAGGAGAGGAGATATCATGGACTTTGAACTGTTTATTACGGGCTTGATTGCTTTGAATGATTTGTTGAAGAAGCTTGGAAAGCAGCAGTTTAAGGTGAGTGCTTTCGGAACGCGTTTTGGAGTGATCTGGATGCTTGCATTATATCGGAGAATTACAGTCAACTCAAGCGTTGGTGGCTTTTGAGTGCAGTCTCGCCGGAATCGAACCCCCTTCCGCCTTCGCTGCGGCAGCTACGGCGCGATGAGTGGCGGAGCTACGGCGGACAAGGAATTAAGAAGTCGATAAATCGAGTATGGGCTCTACGGAGTCTCGCCCCACCACTGGGAGGACGATTTGCCAAAACATGGCCTGAGGATTAGATTGGAGAATGAGGACATTAGTTGAAATCGAAAAGGCCTTGCAGACTCTTTCGGTGGAAGATGCCCGGAAAGTCGCCGGTTGGTTGCAGGAGTATCTCGATGAGAAGCGGGACAGGCAAATCGACGGGGATATCGCCGCCGGTCGGCTGGACAAGCTGGCTGACAAGGCTATGCAGGACTATCACGCCGGACGAGTAAAGCCGCTGGATGATGACATGGAGGATTGGCACCCCTGAAATAAAGGCAGAATTAAGAAGGAAGAATTAAGAAAGGGGGGCAAATCAAGGATGGGCTCGACGTGCTTTCATCCATCGTGAATATTCCGACCGAGGAAACCGTAAAAAAGTGAAAAATGATTATTTGCCTTTTTCCAGTTGTAACCAATTGATAGCAAACCAGTTCCGATCAAATGGGCGGAAGGGATTCCCCCGTTTTTTCGAGGATTTTCAGGGTTTGGATTGCTGTACCCGCCGCAGGGTCGTTTCGGATATTTATTGGTTATTACGACTTCCTCATTCGACATTTTCAGCCGTAGTTTGCGGTTTGGCCTCCATCAGTTTTGACTGGTGTCCAAAAGCTGAAATCGCCCCCTGAAAAAAAAGTTAAAATAACACTTGCGCTGTATGGCGTTTATGTTAATTTTGCGCTCCATTTCGCCATTTAGGGCGAGGTGGGCAGCCTTTTGCGCGACCGAGAACTGATCGCCCCACTGGGCGCAGGATTGATGGCCGACGCCACTAACCGCTGCATTGCATTTTGATTTTATGCCAGTCAAAACGTTCAGGCCTTTAACGCCTTCGACGCGCTATATTACTGTAGCGTCGTTCGATGAGATTACAAAAGATTCTCCGGAACGGAGTCTCATTAGTATTCGCAAGAAAACCGGCGGCCGCAATCATTACGGCCGGGTGACCGCGCGCGGCATCGGCCAGGGCCACAAGCAGTTTTTGCGCAACGTGGATTTCAAGCGCAACAAGCACGGCATCGAGGCGGAAGTGACCGGCATCGAGTATGACCCGATCCGCACGGCCCGGCTGGCGCTCTTGCAATATAAGGACGGGGAGAAGCGGTATATCATCGCGCCGGTCGGTTTGCAGGTGGGTGCGAAGTTGATGAGCGGGCCGTCGGCCCCTCCCGAGGTGGGTAATTGCCTCCTGCTCAAGACCATCCCGGTCGGTGTGCAGATTCATAATATCGAAATCACCCCCGGTCGCGGCGGTCAGATGGTGCGGACGGCGGGCGGCGCGGCGATGTTGATGTCGCGGGGCGACGGTTATGCGACGATCCGGCTGCCTTCGGGTGAAATACGCCGGGTGCATGAGAGTTGTTATGCGACGATCGGGCAGGTGGGGAACATCGAGCATGAGAACGTGGTGCTGGGCAAGGCGGGGCGTTCGCGGCATCGCGGCATTCGCGGGATCAACCGCGGGGTGTCGCGCAACCCGGTGGACCATCCCAACGGCGGTGGGGCGGGCAAATCCAAGAGTGGCGGCGGCTGGCAGCAATTGACCTCGCCGTGGGGCCTGCTGGCCAAGGGCTATCGCACGCGGAACAAGCGCAAATATTCGAACCGGTTCATCCTGGTGCGGCGCGACGGCCGTCCGATGAAAGACAAATAATTAGAATTTTATGGGACGATCCATCAAAAAAGGCCCGTTTGTCGATCAGCACTTGCTGGACAAGATCACCGTCGCCAAGGCGGCCAACTCCAAGACGCCGATCAAGACGTGGTCGCGGCGGTCGATGATCACGCCCGATTTCGTGGGATTGACCTTTGCGGTGCATAACGGCAAGATATTCAACCCCGTATTTGTGACGGAAAACATGGTGGGTCATCGTCTGGGCGAATTCTCACTGACGCGCACCTTCAAGAAACACGGGGCGCATACGGCCAAGGCCGAGGCGAAGTAAGATTATGGAAGCTCAAGCCATTACGAAAAACGTGCGAATGTCGGCGCAGAAGATGCGCGAAGTCGTGCGCCAGATCCAGGGATTGCCGGCCGCGCAAGCGAGCGCCGTCCTGGCCGTGGTGCCGCGCAAAGGGGCGCGCGTTGTGGCCAAGACCCTCAAGTCCGCCATGGCCAACGCCGAGGACCTCAAAACCCACAATCCCGGCTACCAGGATTTCAAGACGGACCAACTGCGGGTCAAGCTGGCCGTGGCCGGTACCGCCAGCACCATCAAACGCTTCATTCCCAAGGCCCGCGGTTCCGCCGGCCCCATTCTGAAGCGCAATTGCCACGTCAAAATTGTTGTGTCAGACGAATAACCTATGGGTCAAAAAACAAATCCAATCGGCCTGCGCGTCGCTGTCAACAAGGACTGGACCTCCAAGTGGTTCGCCGAGAAGAAGGAATTCGGCAAGCTGCTGGCCGAAGACCGGAAAATACGTGAAATTCTCAAAACGAAGCTGGAGGGGGCTTCGGTGTCGAAGATCGGGATTGAACGGGCGGCGTCGCGCTGCCGGATCACCATTTTCACCGCGCGCCCCGGCGTGGTCATCGGGCGCAAAGGGGCGGAGATTGACAAGCTCAAGGAGGAAATCAGCAAGATGACCGGCAAGGAAGTCTATGTTGACATCCAGGAAATCAAGCAGCCGGAAATGGACGCCCAATTGGTGGCCGAAAACGTCGCCGTCCAACTGGAACGCCGCGTCTCCTTCCGTCGCGCCATGAAGAAGGCGGTGCAAGTGGCGATGGATTTCGGTGCCGAAGGCATCAAAGTGCGGGTGGGCGGGCGCTTGGGCGGGGCGGAAATCGCCCGGGTCGAAAAATATCATCAAGGCCGGGTGCCGTTGCACACCTTGCGGGCCAACATTGATTACGGATTTGCCGAGGCGAACACGTTGTATGGGAAACTGGGCATCAAATGTTGGATTTGCAAGGGCGACATTGCGCCGGCGGCCAGGAAAGAACAATCGGCTGCGGCTGCGCCGGCCGAACCGGTGGCCGCATAAGAATTTACAGGAAACTTTAGAAAAGAGAGCCAACTATGCCATTGAGTCCAGCACGAGTTAAATATCGCAAGATGCACCGCGGCAGCCGCACGGGCCTGGCCAATCGCGGATCATCGGTGTCGTTTGGCGAGTATGGGCTGCAATCCCTGCAACGCTGCTGGCTGGACACGCGGCAGGTGGAGGCGGCGCGCGTGGCCGTGACCCGTTTCATGAAACGGCGCGGCAAGGTCTGGATCCGGATTTTCCCGCAGAAATCCTTCACCAAAAAGCCGCTGGAGACGCGCATGGGCAAGGGCAAGGGGCCGCTGGAATCATGGGTGGTGGTGATTCGCCCGGCCAATGTGCTGTTCGAGGTGGATGGCGTGCCGGAGGCCGTGGCGCGCGAGTCCATGCGCTTGGCCGCGACCAAGCTGCCGATCAGAACCAAGTTCATTTCCCGCCACCGCCTGTCCTGATTGCCACCATGAAAATGAGCGAAATAAAAGATTTGACGCCGACGGAATTGACGGCCAGGAGCCGGGACCTGCGGCAGGAGATTTTCAACCTGCGCCTGCAGCAGGCCAGCAGCCAGTTGGAAAAGCCCGCCCGCCTGAAGACCCTGCGGCGCGACATCGCCCGGCTGGAAACCCGCATCACCCAACTCCGCCACAAAGCGGCTTGAACCGAGACTTTATGCCAGAAGCAACCCCACTTGATCGCGGCCACCGCAAGGAACGGCAGGGCAAGGTCATTTCCAACAAAATGGCCAAGACCATCGTCGTGCAGGTGCAGCGCCGTTTTCCGCATCCGGAGTACAAGAAAGTCGTCACCACCTATGCCAAGCTTTACGCCCATGACGAAAAGGGCGAAGCCAAGGTGGGCGACGTGGTGATGATCCAGGAGACGCGCCCGCTGTCGAAGTTGAAGCGCTGGCGGCTGACGCAGGTGGTGGAGCGCGCCCCGGAGGCGCCGGTGGCGGTTTAAGGACAATTTATGTTACAGGTTCGATCCATTTTAGACGTGGCAGACAATACGGGCGCCAAGCGCGCGGCCGCCATCGGGGTCATTGGCCGCAACCAGCGTTATGCCGGCATCGGCGACATCATCAAGGCGCACATCAAGGAAGCCGCGCCGGATGGAACCGTGAAGAAGGGCGAGGTGGTGGACGCAGTGGTGGTGCGGACGCGCCAGCAGATCCGCCGCTCGGACGGCTCGTATTTGCGCTTTGACAACAACGCCATTGTCATCATCGACAAGGAAAACAATCCGCGCGGCACGCGCATCTTCGGGCCAGTGGCGCGCGAGTTGCGCGACAAGAAATTCATGAAGATCATATCCCTGGCCCCGGAGGTCATTTAACCATGGCAACAGCTCACATTAAAAAAGGGGACGAGGTGGTGGTCATCGCCGGTTCGGAACTGGGCGGGCGGGGCAAGATCCTGCTCATCAACAAGAAGAAACAGCGGGCGCTGGTGGAGGGGTTGAAGATGATCAAGCGCCACACGCGCAAGAACGACAAGCGTCCGCAGGGCGGCATCGTGGAGCGGGAGGGCACGATCCATATTTCCAATTTGATGCTGGCCTCGAAATACGACGGCAAACGCGGCGGCGCGGCGGCGCCGGCGGAGGGCGCGGCGCAAACTTAGGGACTGGAACATGAAACCGAGACTTTACGAGAAATACATGAACGAGGTGCGGCCCGCCCTGAAGGAAAAGCGGAAGTACCAGAACGTGCATCAAATCCCGAAGCTGGAAAAGATCGTGCTGAACATGGGGGTGAGCGCGTCCCTGGAAAAGAGCGCGGTGGACGACGCCACGCGGGACATGACCATGATCACCGGGCGCAAGCCGGTGATCAACAAGTCCCGGCACAGCATCGCCAATTTCAAGCTGCGGGAGGGGCAGAACATCGGCTGCCGCGTGACCCTGCGCCGGGAAGTGATGTATGAATTTTTCGACCGGCTCATTGCCACGGCCCTGCCGCGCATCCGCGATTTTCGCGGGCTGTCGCCGCGGGCCTTTGACGGGCGGGGCAATTACACGCTGGGAGTGTCGGACCAGACCATTTTTCCGGAGATCGAACTGGACAAAATCAAACGCACGCAAGGCATGGACATCACGATAGTGACCACCGCGCCGACCAACGAAGAGGCGCTGGATCTGTTGAAGATGATGGGCATGCCGTTTGCGGAGAAATAATCAAGATTATGGCAAAGACAGCCTGGATAGAACGAAACAAGAAAAAGATCGCCACGGTGAAGAAATACGCCGCGCAGCGGGCGGAGCTGAAAGCCCGGCATGACTATGCGGGGCTGAGCAAACTGCCGCGCAACGCCAGCCCTTCGCGGGTGGTCAACCGCTGCTCGATGTCCGGGCGGCGCCACGGCTATCTGCGCAAGTTCGGCTGTTCGCGCCTGACCTTCCGCGAGGCGGCCCTGAACGGGTTGATTCCCGGGGTGACGAAAGCCAGTTGGTAAATTATGAGCGATCCCATTTCAAACATGCTGACCACCATCCGGAACGCGGGCCGGGCGAGCCTGCCGGCGGTGGCCATTCCGCACTCCCAGTTGAAGGAACAAATTGCCCACGTCCTGAAGCGGGAAGGCTACGTGGCCGAGGTGGCCGTGGAAGGCAAGCCGCGCAAGCAAATCAAGATCACGCTCAAATACTCGGACCGGAAACCGGTCATCGAGGGCTTGCGCCGCGTCAGCCGTCCGGGATTGCGGCGTTATTCGGGCGCGCTGGAAGTGCCGCGGGTGCGCGGCGGCCTGGGGGTGTTGATCGTCTCCACCTCCGCCGGGATCATGACCGGGCCGGAGGCGCGCAAGAAAAATGTGGGCGGCGAATTGCTCTGCGAAGTCTGGTGATTTTATGTCTCGAATTGGAAAAATACCCGTGGCCGTTCCGCCCAAAGTGAAGGTGGAAATCAAGGGCCGGAACGTGTTCGTGGAAGGCCCCAAGGGCAAGCTCGATTTTGAACTGCCGCACCGCACCTCGGCCAAATTGGAGGGGGGCAACGTGCTGGTCAGCCGCGACGGCGAGGACGCCGAGGCCAAGGCGCTGCACGGCTTGAGCCGCGCGCTGATCAATAACATGGTCAAGGGCGTCAGCGATGGATTTGTCAAGAAACTGGAAATCCAGGGGGTGGGCTTCAAGGCGATCGTGCAGGGCAACAACGTCAACCTGGTGCTGGGGTATTCGCATCCGATCAATTATCCGATTCCGGAGCAGATCAAGGTGACGGTGCTGGAAGGCACCAAACTGACCATCGAAGGGCCGAGCAAGCAGGTGGTGGGGCAGGTGGCGGCGGAACTGCGCAGCTACTACCCGCCGGAGCCTTACAAAGGCAAGGGCGTGCGTTACTCGGATGAAAAAGTGAAGCGCAAGGAAGGCAAAACGGTCCAATAACGGGCCACGTTGCCGCGGCAAAATCCGCGGCGCACTAAGATGAGAAGCGACAAAAAACAAAAACTGGCGAAGTTGCGCCACTGGCGGATTCGCAAAAAGATTTCCGGCACCCGGGAACGGCCGCGCATGAGCGTGCGCTTTTCCAACGAGAACATTTACGTGCAGTTTATCGACGACGCGGCGGGAGTGACGCTGGCGTCAGCCTCGAGCCTGGCCAAATCGACGCCGGAGCGCGGCCAGCTTGCGGCCAACGCGGCCGGAGCCAAGAAGATCGGCATCCTGGCGGCGGCTGCGGCCAAGGACAAGGGAATTGTCAACGTCGTGTTTGATCGCAGCGGCGCGCGCTATCACGGCAAAGTCAAGGCGCTGGCGGATGCCGCGCGCGAAGGCGGACTGAAATTTTAACCTGGAAGGACACCGTGCCCGAACCCACAAAATCCAATGTAAATACCAGAGGCGGCAACCGCGGTCCCGGCCGGGGCCCGCGCCGTGTGCGGCCTGCCTCAACCGACAACCCCGACGGCTCGCAGGATAAAGCGGGCGGCACGGAGTTGACCGAGAAAGTCGTTTTCATCAACCGTTCCGCCAAGGTGGTCAAGGGCGGTCGGCGCTTCAGCTTCAGCGCCCTCGTCGTGGCGGGCGACAAGCACGGTCATGTGGGCGTCGGCCTGGGCAAGGCGGTGGAAGTTTCCGAGGCCATCCGCAAGGGGGGCGAAATGGCCAAGCAGCACATGGTCAGCGTCTCTTTGAGGGACGCCACCATTCCGCACGAAATCTTTTGTCATTATGGCGGGGCCAAAGTCCTGCTGCGGCCAGCCTCGCCCGGCACCGGCATTATCGCCGGCCCCAAGGTGCGCGCCGTGCTGGAATCGGTGGGCATCAAGGATGTTCTCACCAAGTCACTCGGGTCCAACAATCCGTCCAACGTGGTCAAGGCGACCCTGGCGGGCTTGCAGCAATTGCGGTTGCGCGAGGACATTTACCAGAGACGCGGCCTTAAAATAACACCTCGTCCCGCTCCCGTGCCGGCAATTCCTGTTCCCGCGCCCGCTCCTATTCCCGCGCCCGCCGCGCCCGTTGCCGAGAAAACACCCGGCCCCGCTCCTGAACCGGGTCCGGCCACTACCTGATTTTTATGCGTTTACACGATCTCAAACCTCGACCGGGTTCCCGGCACCGCCGCAAACGGCTGGGCCAGGGTGAATCCAGCGGCCACGGCAAAACCAGCGGTCGCGGCGGCAAAGGGCAGACAGCGCGTTCCGGCAGTTCGATCCGCATCGGATTCGAAGGCGGGCAGATGCCGTTGATCCGCCGCATGCCCAAGCGCGGCTTCAACAACAAGCGGTTCGCCAACCGTTACATTCCGGTGAACTTGGAGGCGCTCAACAGATTTGACGATGGCGCCACGGTGGACGAGAGCGCATTGCGCAATCTGGGGCTGGCCAGGGGGACGGGGAGATGGATCAAGATTTTGGGCACGGGCGAATTGACCCGGAAACTGACGGTATCGGCGCATGCTTTCAGCGGCTCGGCGCGGAGCAAAATCGAGAAGCTCGGCGGCGCCTGCCAAGTGATGAAATCGCCGGCCAGCGAAAGGGCGGCGCAGACGGCAAAAGCCGCGGAAGTTGCGCAAGCTGCGGCAGCTTGGAAAGCCTCCCACCCTGAGAAAACCGTCAAAGCCGAAAAACCGGCCGCGGCTGAGAAGCCCGCCAAAGGTGAAAAGCCGGCCAAGGGTGAAAAGCCAGCCAAAGCCGAAAAACCGCCCAAGGGCGAGAAGCCTGCCAAGTCCGACAAACCGACTGAAAAGCCGGCCGAATAAACAATGTTTTCTTCCATCCTCAACACGCTGGGCAACTGCTTCAAAATACCGGAGCTAAAATCCCGGATTTTGTTCACCATGGTTGTGCTGGGGATATGCCGGCTGGCCTCGCTGATCCCGGCCCCCGGGCTGGACAGCGGCCTGTTGAAGGCCTATTTCGCCTCCGGCGCGGGCGCGGCCAGCTCCAACGGTTTGATGGGCATGTATAGCATGTTCACCGGCGGCGGTTTCGAAAAATGCGCCGTTGGCGCCCTGGGCATCATGCCTTACATCAGTTCGACGATCGTGCTGCAACTGTTGCAGGCGGTCATTCCCACCCTGAGCAAGCTGGCGCGCGAGGAAGGCGGCCGGACCAAGCTCATCCAATACGGGCGCGTGCTGACTTTGTTCCTTTGCCTTGCGCAGGGCGCGGTCATGGCGGTGGGATGGGAACATGCCAGTTCCGTGTTTCCGAATTTTCGCGGCCAACTCGTGCTGATTCACAATTTGTGGTGGTATCGGATCCAAACGACGGTCATCCTGGCCACCGGCACGATGCTGCTCATGTGGCTGGGCGAACAGATCACCGACCGCGGCATCGGCAACGGCATTTCCCTGATTATCACCGTGGGCATCCTGGCCCGCCTGCCGCAGGCCGGGCAGGGTTTGGCGGACATGTTTTTCAACGCTGGGTCGCACTTCAATTTCTTCCATCTGATCGCCTTGATCCTGCTGCTGTTCGGGGTCATCGCGGGGGTGGTGGCGGTGACACAGGCGGAGCGCAAGATTCCGGTGCAGTACGCCCAGCGCGTGGTGGGGCGCAAGACCTATGCGGGCGGCAGTTCGTTCATGCCCTTGCGCGTCAATTATTCGGGCGTCATGCCGGTCATTTTCGCCTCGGCCATCCTGATGTTTCCGGCCATGATTTTCCAATTTCTTGGCCGGCGGTTCGACGTGCATTTCTTTGATGAACTGGCCAGCATGCTCTCGCGCGGCTCCTTCATTTACCTGCTGCTCTACGGGTTGATGATCCTGTTCTTCTCCTATTTCTGGGTGGCAACGCAATTCAACGAACTGCAAATTGCCGACGACATGAAGAAATCCGGGGGCTACATCCCCGGTGTGCGGCCCGGGCAGGCCACCAGCGGTTTTCTGCACCGCACCATGAGCCGCATCACCCTGGCCGGCGCGATCTTTTTGACCATCATAGCCGTCATCCCGATATTGTTGCAGGAGGCGATGGGCATTCAATATACGGTCGCGCAGTTTTTTGGCGGCACCAGTTTGCTGATCACCGTCGGCGTCATGCTCGATACGATGCGGCAGATGGAAGCGCACTTGTTGATGCGCCATTATGACGGGTTCCTGAAGAAAGGGCGGCTCAAGGGCCGTTTTTGACGGCCGCAGGCGTGCCGGAGGACAAGACCGTGGCGGCGATCATTTTGAAGAACGAACACGATTTGGCCCGGATGCGTCCGGCCTGCGTGGTGGCGAGCAATGTTTTGGAAGATGTGGGGGCCTTTATCCGGCCGGGGCTTACCACCAAAGAAGTGGATGATTTTGCGGCGGAGCGGATAAGAAGCTACGGAGCGAAGAGCGCATTTTTGGGCTATCGCAAGTATCCGTGCTGTATCTGTATTTCGGTCAATGAACAAGTGGTTCATGGGCTGGCCGGCCCGCGCCGCCTGGAATTTGGCGATATTGTCAGTTTGGACATCGGGGTGGTCCATAACGGGTATGTCGGGGACACGGCGAAGACGGTGGCGGTGGGTGGGTGCGACGTGCGGGCGCAGCGGTTGATGGATGTGACGGAACAGGCTCTGGCAGAGGGAATTGCGCAAGCGCTGCCCGGCAATCACGTCGTGGATATTTCGCGCGCGGTGCAGGTGTATGTGGAAAGCAACGGCTTCAGCGTCGTGCGGGAATTCGTGGGGCACGGGGTGGGGAAAACCGTGCATGAAGAGCCGCAGGTGCCGAATTATGTGGAAGAAGGCAAAGGGTCGCCGAAGTTGCAGCCGGGGATGACCATCGCCATAGAGCCGATGGTCAATGCGGGAACGCCGCAGGTGGTGGTGCTAAGGGATGGCTGGACAGTGGTGACAAAAGATGGTCAATTATCGGCGCATTTTGAGCATACGGTTTTGATAACCGAAGCCGAAGCCGAAATATTGACATGGCCCGAGAAAGCACCATCGAAGTTGAAGGCAAGATAGTGGAAATTCTTGCCGACAAGCGGTTTCGGGTCGAGTTGAGCAATGGGCACCGGCTGGTGGCCCATGTGTCCGGCAAACGCCGGCTGGGTTTTGAGCCCTTGGTATTGGGCGACTGCGTGAAGGTGAGGCTGTCACCTTACGATCTGTCCAGAGGCAGCATTGCAGCCGGAAATGAATGATTTATGAAAGTTAGAGCGTCAGTAAAAAAGCTTTGCGAAAACTGCAAGATTGTGAAACGGAGGGGTGTCATCCGCGTGCTCTGCACCAACGCCCGCCACAAACAGAGACAAGGTTAGGAGACCTGAATCATGGCACGAATTGTTGGAGTTGAAATACCGGGCGAGAAGCGGATCGACGTCGCTTTGCGCTACATCTACGGCATCGGCGCGAGCAACGCGCGGGTCATCCTGACCAAGGCCAAAATCGACCCTGCCTTGCGCGCCAAGGACCTGGATGAGAGCCAGTTGTCCCAGATCGTCCACGCCATTCAGGACGGCAAATACGTCATCGAAGGCGATCTGCGCCGCGAATTGGGCATGAACCTCAAGCGCCTGCAAGGCGTCAAGTGTTATCGCGGCATCCGCCACCTGCGCGGCCTGCCCGTGCGCGGCCAGCGCACCTCGACCAACGCCCGCACACGCAAAGGACCGCGCAAGACCGTCGGCGTGCAACGCAACCCCAACGCCAAGACCGGCGTCCATTAATTTATTTTCCTATGGCTGAAGAACAGAAACCCGAAAAAGCCGCGCCCAAGAAAGAGGCCAAATCCAAAGGGGTGCCCGCGCCCGCAGCGCACGAAGGCAAGCCGGCCAGGAAAGCGGCTCCCGCCGCGGAAGCAGCGGGTGAAGCGGGCAAGAAACCGGGTGAGGAAGCGCCCGCCATACCGGCAGCGCCAGGCGCTCCCGCTGCACCTGCCGCGCCCGGAGCACCCGGAGCGACCGTAGTGGCCGCGGCAGCCGCGCCCACAGCGGCGGAACTTCTGGCCGACGATGCCAACGCCAAAAAGATCATCAAGGCCAAGGGGTCCAAGAACATTGCGGCCGGCATCGCCAATATTCTGGCCACGTTCAACAACACCAACGTGACGATCACCGACATGCACGGCAACGTGCTGGGATGGTCCAGCGCGGGCCGGGTTGGATTTAAAGGCTCGCGCAAGAGCACGGCTTTTGCCGCGCAGCAGGTGGCGCAGGACGCCGCCCGCCAGGCCATGTCGCACGGCATGAGGGAAGTTGAAATCCGCGTCAAAGGCCCAGGCTCCGGCCGCGAATCCGCCATTCGCGCCTTGCAGGCCATCGGGCTGGAAATCACGGTGATCAAGGACGTTACCCCGGTGCCGCACAACGGCTGCCGTCCGCGCAAGAAACGCCGCGTCTAACTCGAATGAATTTTTACCGCAACTAATATGGCTCGTTATACTGGACCCCGCACCCGCCTCAGCCGCCGCTTCGGCATCGCGCTGTTTGGCCCTGACAAATATCTGGAACGCCGCAACTACGGTCCCGGCGTCCACGGCCCGAAGTCGCGCCGCAAACACACCGATTACGGCCTGGGCCTGATCGAGAAGCAAAAGCTGCGCTATTTTTACGGCTTGATGGAGCGGCAGTTTCGCGGGGTCTATGAGCGCGCCTTGAAGCGCCGCGGTGTCACGGGCGAGCAGATGCTGCAAATCCTCGAGTTGCGCCTGGACAATGTGGTTTATCACCTGGGCTTTGGCATCACCCGGGCCGCCGCCCGCCAGATGGTCTGTCACGGCCATATCAAGGTCAACGGACGCAAGGTCAACGTCCCGTCCTACGCCTTGAAGGTCAATGACGTCGTCGAGGTGCGGGAATCCAGCGTTTCGCGCCAGTTGGCCACGAAAAATTTGGAATTATCGACCAGCAAGGTGGTCCCGATTTGGCTGGCCTTGAACAAGGACGCCTTCAAAGGCACGGTGCAGCGGATACCGACCCGCGAGGACATCAATCCCATCGCCAACGAACAGGCGGTCGTCGAATTTTATTCCCGTTAAACAGAAAACCGTCCCGCGCGAGCGGGACAAAACAATTACACGGGCTTCTCCGCCATGGGAATAAACGGGGAGCCAGATTAAAATTGTTGAAAGGAAAATATGCCAGTACGTCTCGGACGTTTTGAAATGCCCAAGCGGTTGACCAAAGAGGATTCAACCGCCACTGAAACCTACGCCAAGTTCATCGCCGAACCGTTTGAAACGGGCTACGGCCATACCCTCGGCAACTCCTTGCGCCGCGTCCTGCTCTCGTCCCTGGAAGGCGCCGCCATCACTTCCATCAAAATCGACGGCACCGCCCATGAATTTGCCACCGTTGAGGGCGTGGTGGAGGATGTCACCGACATCGTTCTGAACCTCAAGAAAGTGCTTTTCCGCGCCCATTCGCGCGACACGCAAACCCTCCTCCTCTCTGTCAACAAGGAAGGCGCGGTCACGGCGGCGGACATCGAGCTGAACCAGAACCTGGAGCTGGTCAATCCCAAGCAGCACATCTGCACGCTCGATAAAAAGAAAAAGTTCGAGATGGAACTGGAGGTCAGGGTGGGCCGCGGTTTTTGTCCCGGCGACGAAAACAAAAAGCCCGACCAGGCCATCGGTGTCATCGCCATTGATTCGCTTTTTTCGCCCGTGACCCGGGTGCGTTACGCGGTGGAAAACGCCCGCGTCGGCCAGCGCACCGATTACGACCGGTTGCTGATCGAGATCTGGACCGACGGGCGGATTTCGCCGGACGACGCCCTGACGCAGTCCTCGGCCATTTTGCAGCATCATCTGGACGTCTTTGTCGGCTATGACAAGAACGCGGTGGAATTCGAGGAAACAGAAACCAAGCAGGACGACGAGAAGTCCAAGCAAAAGAAGCTGCTCAACATGAGCGTGAACGAGATTGAGTTGAGCGTGCGCGCGGCCAATTGCCTCAACAACGCCAACATCACCACCGTCGGCCAGTTGGCCATGAAGACCGAGGCCGAGATGCTCAAGTACCGGAACTTCGGCAAAAAGTCCCTCAACGAAATCAAAGAGAAACTGGCCAGCCTGGGCCTTTCATTGGGCATGAACATCGACCCCGCCATGCTGGAGGCGCCCAAGGAAGAACCCAAGCCCGCCGAATAGATTAACGAAAATTAAGGTTTTATGCGCCATCTCAAACGCACCGCCAAGCTGGGCCGCACCGGCCAGCACCGCAACCGGATGCTGGCCAACCTGGTTTGCAGCCTGATTAAACACCGCCGGGTCACCACCACTTTGGCCAAGGCCAAGGCCGCCCGCTCCGTCGCCGAAAAAATGATCACGCTGGGCAAAGCCGGCACGTTGCACGACCGGCGGCTGGCTTCGGCCCGCCTGCACCAGGACGAGGCCGCGGTCAAGGCGCTCTTCAATGAAATCGCGCCGACGCAGAAGGAACGGCGCGGAGGCTACACCCGCATCGTGCGCTTGAAACAGCGTCAGGGCGACGCCGCCGAAATGGTCATCCTGGAATTTGTGGATGTGCCGCTGCCGGAGGCCGCAGCGGCCCCCGCCGCCACCGAAGCCGAAAAACCCGCCGAAAAAACGGAAGGCAAGGCCGAGAGCAAAGCCGAGGAAAAAAAGGAAGCGCCCGCGCCGGCTTAAAGTAGAGTTGATATATTTGCAAAGGCCCGTTCCCTCCCGGAACGGGCCTTTTTTTATGACGAATGGGACGGATGAAAAAATGCCCGGAGAACCGCGCATTCAGCAAGCATGCTTGCGCTCACGCGGGCAAAACTCAGACGGGTGGCTTAATTTAGCGTCAAACTCTGGTTGGTTGCCGTCTTCTGCGCTTTGGAGGACGCAACCCTGCCATGGCCGGCCAGGACCTTGCGGATGGTCTTGAGCAGTGTCTCAGCCGTGTAGGGCTTGGGCAGGGACGCTTTGACGGCTTTGCCGGGATCATTAGCCATGCGGATTTCAGAGAAAAGGCCGCTGGTCGCGATAACCTGCAAATTGTGGTGCCGCCGGCATAGAGCGTGGATGGTGGTGCGGCCATCCATCACCGGCATCATCATGTCGATCAGGATGAGAGCCACTTCGTTGGAGTGCCGTCCAAACAACTCAATCGCCTCGGCGCCGTCGCAGGCGGTGATGACGTTGTATCCAAAGGCCTGGAGGGTTTGCGCGCTTATGGTGCGGACCGCCGCTTCATCATCCACCACCAGGACCAGTTCGCCGTTGCCGCGGGGAAATTGCTCTTCGTCGGCTTGGTGGCTTATTTCATCGGATCCTGCCTTGGCCGGGATATAAACTTTGAACACGGTGCCGGCGCCCGGTTCGCTATACACATCGATGAAGCCGCCGTGGCTTTTGACGATGCCCAGCGAGGTGGAAAGGCCCAGACCCGTCCCCTTGCCCAACTGCTTGGTGGTGAAGAACGGATCAAAAATCTTCTCCCGGATTTCGGGCGGAATGCCCGTTCCCGTGTCGGCCACCGTAATCATCAGATGCGGGCGCGGCCTGGCTTCGCAGGTTAAACCGGCTTGCGGGGAATCGAGCGACACGTTTTCCGCCGCGATGGTCAGCACACCGCCGCGGGGCATGGCATCGCGGGCATTGACGCAGAGGTTCAACAGGACTTGGTGGAGTTGGGTGGGATCAACCACAACCGACCAAAGGTTCCGGCCCACCTTGGTTTGGAATTTGATCGATTTAGGGAAGGTCTCACGAACAATATTAGTGACCTCGCCGATCAGGGTTTTGATCTGCAATTCCATGCGGCGGCCGTCCATGCCGCGGCCGAAGGATAGAATCTGCTTGATCAGGCCGGCCCCGCGTTGCGCGCTACGGCTGATCATCTCGATCCATTGTTTCCGGTCGCCCTCCGCGTCGCAGGTGGAAAGCAACTGGCTGGCGATCAGGATTGGAGACAGGACGTTGTTGAGGTCGTGCGCGATGCCGCTGGCCAGGGTGCCAATGCTCTCCATGCGTTGGGAACGCATCAACTGGGTTTCCATTTTTTTGCGCGCGGTGATGTCCCGGTTGATGGACAAAATGGATTTCGGGTTCCCCTGTCGGTCGCGCACGAGGGTGAGGTGGGCTTCCACGAGGACCTGCTCGCCGCTTTTGGTGGTATGAATCAACTCGGTGTTCCACTGTTCGTGTTCCAAAATGGCCCTTTTGCATTCGGCGGCTTTGGATGGCAGTTCCTGGAGGAGTTGGTCCGCGTTGCGTCCCAGGGCTTCTTCCGCGCTCCATCCATAGAGGCGCTCCGCGCTTTCGTTCCAATAGACGATGGTGTCGTCCAGATTCCGCGCTAGGATGGCGTCATGCGCCAGGTAGAGCAGCCGGGCCTGTTCCAGATTCCGGTCCTCGGCATTTTTTCGCTCCGTGATGTCGCTCATTGTCCCCAACATTCGGACGGTTCGTCCCGACTCGTCCCGCAGGAACGAGCCATGCTCGTCCACAAAAATGTAAACGCCGTCCTTGCGCCGGAAACGGTATTCCACACGAAAGCCACGACCGCTGGTGATGGCGTTGTCCAATTGCTCCAGCGTGCTCTTGCGATCCTCCGGATGAACCATCTCCTCCCACTCGCGGGGGCCAATCTTTTGCATTTCTTCCCCGTCGTAACCCAGCACTTCCGCCGTCGCTCCCTCCCACTCGATCCGCCCGGAGGCCAGATCGAAGTCATAGACCACCTGTCCGGTTTCCTGCAGCACGCGGCGATAGCGGGCGTCACTCTTGCGCAACGCTTCCCGCTCCTCCACCTCGCGCAACGCCCGGCGCGCCGCGAACACCAGCCGTTTGGTTTGCCCTTCCGGCACATAATCTGTGGCGCCCTGTTGCAGCGCCTGAAGGGCCGTGTCCTCCTCCGTCGCCGCACCTGTGAGAATAAACGGCACGTGGCTGCATTCCCGCCGGGCTGCTGCCAGCGCCGCCATCGCGTCGCAACCCGGCAGCGAGTGGCGGGCCAGGATCAGGTCCGGGGCAAAGGCCGGGAGCAGGACGGCAAACTCCGTTACCGTCGCCGTCTGCCTGGCTTGGAACAGGATGCGCTCCTTGTGCAATTCATCCTTTAAAAGGTCTGCCGTGACGGCCTGCTCTTCCAAAATGAGTATCTTGATGCTGTTATTCAAAATGAATCTGCTTCTGCGAGGTGTGGGGAAAAGAAACGGCCTAGTAGGCGTGGTGTTCGGCCAGTTCACGGCATACTTCCGCGACTCGTTCGAATTCGCTCAATTTGTTGAAAAAGAAATTGGCGCCCAGTTCCATGCTTCTTTGGCGCAACATCGAATGATCGTGATTGGTGAGCATGATGATCACGACGGCGGTATCTCTTTGCCGCACAGTCTTGAGGAGGTCGAGTCCGCTTTGGCCGGGCAATTCGATGTCCAGAATCAGCATATCTGGCTTGATCGTCTCCAGCAACATCAGGCCGGAAGGCACATCGTCCGCCTGCCAGATCGGACTCACGCCTTTGATGTCGATCAAGCTGGCTACCACATGTGCGCGCATGAAGATGGAATCTTCCACCAGGACGACGTTAAGGCCGGTGGTGCGTGCTTTGTTGCTTGATTCGGACGCGATCTCACTATTGCCGCTCATTCGATGAAATTACGCTTTTTCGTCCGGTCTGCCTATTGGGTGCTTGGCTGGAATGTGTGTGCGCCGGAACGGTATTTCCATGTAAGCATGGGGCTGACAGATTGGATGACTTCAATTTCAACCCTGCGGCAGCCGGAACTTTCCGCAGCCCTCTATGTGTTATGGCGAATGGGACCGATGCGCCAGAACGGCCAGGATTTTGCGGTGGGCGCTGCTAAAGGGTAGGCGTTTGAGTTGCGGAATTGTTTTCCAGGCGCCGGACGTTTTGCCGGTCGCTTGAGCGAGGTAGGCTTCGAGCAAAATCCGATAGCGCGTGATGGAATGCCGTATGCGGCAAATCGGCCGGGCATCCAAAATCCGAAATGACGCGGCGGCAATAGCGGGGTTGGTGTCTTTTCTGTGTACTCGGTCAATTTCGGATGGATGGGGAACGGTAGGGCGGGCACTCCGCTGCCCGCCGCGGCGCGCGCGGAGTGCCCGCCCTGCCATTTCCACATTGGGAAATTCCCAGAGATGCGCATTGACGGCCCCTCCGGGCCGTTGCCGGACAAGAAAGCGGTTTTGTTTTCGCGCCACGAAGGCCGTGAAGCGCCGCTCCGTGGCCGGTGCGCGCTGCGGACTCATGGGGAATTCAGCCTGACGATCTTCTCGGAACGCAAAACAAAGCCCGCTCGCGGGACACTCGCCACATTTCATCTGGCGCGGCGTGCAGACCAGCGCGCCCAACTCCATCAAGGACTGGTTCAGGTCCGAACAGCGCGCGGAGTCGAGCGAGACCAAATCCTCCGCCAATTGCCACAAGATTGCGTTGGTCTCTTTGCCGCGCGGGTCGCCTTTTATGCCGAAAACTCGCGTTAAAACACGAATGACATTCCCGTCCAGGATCGGCTCAGGCTGGTTGAAGGCGATGCTGCTGATGGCCCCAGCGGTGTATCGGCCAACGCCGGGCAATGCCAGAATGTCATCGAACTTCCGCGGAAGCCGCCCGCCATGCCGCCGCATGATGACCTTGGCGGCGGACTGCGCATTGCGGACGCGGGTGTAGTAGCCCAGACCCTCCCACAACTTGAGCACCTTTTGCGGTCGTGCCTGCGCGAAAACGGCCAGGGTCGGCAACTGTCGCATCCAGCGATCAAAGTAGGGAATGACCGTCCTGACCTGGGTTTGCTGGAGCATGATTTCGGAAATCCATACACCATACGGGTCTTTTGTGCGTCTCCACGGCAAATCCCTTGCGTTTGCTGCATACCATTTGAGCAAGGCGGGAACCAGTCGTTTGATTTTGCGCGTTTTCAATATGGCAAATCTGATGTTGTGCAGGTATTCGGTCAATGTTGCAATGGCGCGGATCATGGTTGCGGAGTCCGGCGGTGTTTTCCAGTTCCTAATCTTTTTAATCCAGATGAATGAAATGCCAGGGGACTACGATTAAGATTAAGAAAAGAACTTGAAAACCCCCCGAACCCACCAAGAATCACTTCCTGTGCAGACTCCTTACGATCAAGTTGACGCATTTACCGCACGAACCTTCGGCGGTAATCCTGCCGGGGTCTGCGTATTGGAAAGTTGGCTGCCGGACGATGTTCTCCAGCGCATTGCCGCGGAGAACAATCTTTCGGAGACTGCGTTCTTCACCCATGAGGCGGACGGCTCTTATCACCTGCGCTGGTTCACCCCGATCCTGGAGGTGGACTTGTGCGGACACGCCACGCTGGCCTCTGCGTTTGTTCTGTTTACAGAGTTGGGCCATCCGGGAAATTGCATTCGCTTTCAGACCCGGAGCGGTTGGCTGACGGTGAAACGGGAGGGGGAAATCATCGAGCTTGATTTTCCGGCCAGGGCACCTGCGCCGTGCGTTGTACCGGATGAATTGCTGCGCGGCCTCGGACTCAAGCCGCGAGAGGTTTTGAAGTCGCGCGATTTCCTGGCGGTTTATGAGTCGCAGGCTGAGGTGGCGGCATTGACTCCGGACATGGCGTTGCTGGCACGGCTGGATCGTTTGGGCGTCATCGTTACGGCACAGGGCGGGGACGCGGATTTTGTTTCACGCTTTTTTGCCCCGCGCGCAGGCGTGCCGGAAGACCCGGTGACAGGTTCGTCCCATTGCTCGCTCATTCCGTTCTGGGCGGAACGATTGGGCAGGAAGGAGTTGTTTGCGCGGCAGATTTCGCGGCGCGGCGGAGAACTATTCTGCCGATTCGCCGGGGAAGCGCGTTGGGATCGGGGGTCGCGCCGTAATTTACTGCAGAGGCGAGCTTGAAATACCGATGGCCGCCAACCCGTGAAACGTGAACCTGATTGTTTTTGAAGGCGAGCATCTGCTCGTCGCCGACAAACCGGCTGGGCAGCAAAAATAATTAAAAAACTCAGTTGACTATTGAATATTTTATGATATTTATAGTCTAAGAGAATGATGAATGGTAAAGATGGAAATGATCGGAAGTGTCAGAGAATGCTTGTCATGGGAACCAGATTGGGGAACTCCTTGATTTCCCATTCGTCCGACGATCCTTGCAGGATGGTCCGGTTTCGGGGTACTCAAACCGGCTCAAACCGATTTTGTGGGCCAGACTGCCGGCCAAAGCCATGCAAGTGCCTTGCAATAAACAATTTACATATTACTGGAGGCCAAACTCCGGCAAGATCACTCAAAGCGACTCAAAGTGGTTTTCTCCGGCAGCAAAAAAGAGGTGAAAAAATCCGACCTTATCGCACCTAATCCAACCTTTTCGCACCATTTTAGAACATTTTTTTATGTTGTCGGAAACAAAATCTTGTCCAATGTGAATCTGATTGTTTTTGAGGACGAGCATCTCCTTGTCGCCAATAAGCCGGCCGGGTGGAGCACCCATTCGCCCGCGCCCTTCGCCGGCGAGGGACTGTACGAATGGCTCAAGAACCGCGAGCCGCGCTGGAGCCGGCTGGCCATCCTGCACCGGCTCGACAAGGAAACTTCCGGCCTGATCGTCTTCGGCAAAACCACCGCAGCCAACCGTTCCCTGGCGGAGCAGTTCGAGAAGCGCCTGGTGCATAAAAAATACATCCTCCTCACGGACCGTCTTGTGCCTTCGGCCCCGTTGCGCGTCAAATCGACGCTGGTCCGCTCGGGCGAACGCTATCTCAGCCGCTCCCTTCACGTCGGAGGCGAGGCGGCGGAGACTTCCTTTCAAATCTCAAATCTCAAATCTGAAATCCCTGTGAACCTTCACGCCGCCCAGGCCGTCGAAGCCGAACCGCTCACCGGCAAAACACATCAAATCCGTGTCCACGCCGCCGCCCAGGGTTTTCCGATTCTCGGCGACACATTATATGGCGGCACGGCGGCGGGCCGCGTTTATCTGCACGCTGGCGGGATAAAATTCATCCATCCCGCCACGCGCGAACCGCTGGCCTTCACCGTCCCGCCGAATTTTTCCGGGGACCCGCGCCAGGCGTTGCGCGCCGCGCTGATCGACCCGGCGCAAACCAACGCCTGCCGCCTCATCCACGGCGCCGCCGACGGTTGGCCCGGCCTTTACATCGACCGCCTGGGAGATTTTCTGCTGGCCGGGTCCACCGGCCCCCTCACTCCAGCACAGGGCAAGTGCGTCGAAGATTGCGCCCGGCGCTGTTCCGCCCAAGGCGTCTATCACAAGATTCTCCAGCGCCAGGCGCGCGCCGCTCCCCAATGGCTGAGCGGACGGACCGCCCCGGCGGAAATCATCGTGCGCGAGAACGGCCTGCAATTCGCCCTGCGCTTCGACGAGGGTTATTCCGTCGGCCTTTTCCTGGACCAGCGCGACAATCGCCGCCGCCTGTTGACGGGATACATCGCGCCCAAGCTGGAAATGGCGTCCGCGCCCGAAGTGCTCAACGCCTTTGCCTACACCTGCGGCTTCTCGGTGGCCGCGGCCGTGGCGGGCGCGCATGTCACCAGCCTGGACCTTTCCAAAAAATATCTGGAATGGGGCAGACGCAACTTTGTCCTGAACGGGCTTGATCCCGCCCGGCATGAATTCATTTTTGGCGACGCTTTCGACTGGTTTCGCCGCCTGGCCAAAAAGAAGCGTTTATTTGACGTCATCATATTGGATCCGCCGACTTTTTCCCGTTCCAAAGAGGGCGGCATTTTTCAAGTGGAGAAGGACTACGGCGCGCTGATGACTGCGGCCCTTCCCCTGCTCAAACTTGGTGGCCTCATCCTCGCCTCCTCCAACGCCGCCACGCTCGATCCGGAGAAATTTCTCGACGCGATAGACCGTTCGCTTGTGCAATCCCGCCGCCGGGTATTGGCGCGGCAATACATTCCGCAACCCCCTGATTTCCCGGTCCACCGCGACGAACCGGCATACCTAAAAACCGTGTGGCTCCAAATCGAGTGACGCGGCCCAAAATCTATGGTTTCCAATGCCTTATTCTCAAAACATCTCGACACTGCTCAGAAATGGGCGTATTCAGCCAATCGTTGGAAAAATCCTGCTTCAAAGTGGAATGTGGTTGTGGAAAAGTGAAGGTCTGATTTTTAATCGTGATCGGGACAGAACATTTGATTTCTCTGACGAAATATTATGGCCGAAACACCTTCTTGCAATTGGCTCGGAGCCAGCGGCACATCCTACCGCTACTTCAACCGCGATGCTGAACTTGCGGAAGCTTTTGGCAAACTTCTCAAGAGCATAAGCGGCAGCATGCTCAAATCCTTCCGATCCTCAGATAAGAAGGGCAAGGACGGTATAGAGTTCGGAGACGAGTGGTTTAACCGCCTTACGGAGAAACTCAAAGCTGCCTCTGATGTCGTCTGCCTCTTTACTGAGCGCAGTTTGGAGAGACCTTGGATTCTCTATGAAGCCGGCGTCGCTCGTGGAACATTGAAGACTCCCGTGCTCGGGCTTGCTCTAGGCATTCCACTGAGCAAAGTCAGCACCGGACCTTTCTATCATTTCCAAAACAGCGATGACACGGAAGAGTCGCTCACCAAATTGGTGCTGCAGTTGGCGAGTAGAGTCCCAAGCCTTGAACCCGATGCCGAGGTTGTCTCCGCCCAAGTGAAAACGTTCAAAGGCGCTGAGCAGAAGTTGCTCGAAAAGATGGCAGACAAGGGAACAGCGGAAGAACAACCCCCTGAGGAGAACCTTATAGCGAAATTTCTCGAGGAGATGAAAGGTATGGTACGGGAACTACCGTCGCGCGTTACTGAGCGCCTGGGTGAGGGCGGTGATCCCATCCGCCGTCGTCGCTCACGGCGATTTCATCCGATGATGTTTGAGGAGATTATGCACATGGTGCATGTGGGTGGCGAACCTGGCGATCCGATAGGTATCCTCTTGCTTGCGAGCCTTGTGAGGGACGACCTGCCTTGGTTTTACGAGATTGCGCTTGAAGCGTATCACTCAATACGCGTTGGCGACGCCGCAGCAGCCGAAAGAGAGTTGAACCGAATTGAACGTTTGTCTGAGATGATGGCTCACGGACCATTCCTAAAAGGGTTGGGCTTAGGCGATGAGGAGGCGCACATGTTGCTTAGGGAAATGCCACGCATGATGCACCATCTCATCCGTAGGTCGATGGAGGGCAAGAAGCCAAGCCGGAGGCGTCGCATCGAGCCTCCAGAATTACCTCAAGGATGAACCGACTCCTTTTCGGCGAAAATTTCAAATGGTTGCGCACCCCGAGGACGTTTCCCCGGCATCGGCGTTGATCTTGATCCGTGATTGTTCCCCAGCCATTTCAATATCAAGGCAGCAAGCGGGCGTTGGCTCCGTTGATTCTGCAATATCTTCCGGCGAGCACGACGCGGCTGGTCGAGCCGTTCTGCGGGTCTGCCGCTCTTTCCATCGCCACGGCGGCGCGCGGCCGGGCGAAGGAGTTCTGGCTGAATGATTTTAATGCGCCGCTGGCAAAGTTGTTGTCTTTGATCGTCAACAGCCCGAAGGAGCTTGGAAAGTTCTACACTGAACTTTGGCGCGAGGACCATGAGGACGCGCTGGAGCATTATTATCAGGTGCGCGAGTCGTTCAATCGCACACAGGATGCGCGGTTGCTTCTATATCTGCTGGCCCGCTGCGTGAAGGGCGCGGTGCGCTACAACGCGGAGGGGTTGTTCAATCAAAGCCCGGACAAGCGCCGCCTGGGAACGCAACCGGAAACGATGAGAGCAAGCCTCAACGCCATTTCGGCGTTGTTGCGCGGGAAAACCATTGTTACCTCGTTGAGCTACGAAAATGTGCTGGCCAATGTGCGCGAAGACGATGTCGTTTATATGGACCCGCCGTATCAGGGCGTTTGCGGGGAACGGGACTCGCGGTATTTCTCAGGGATTTTATTCGATGATTTCGTGGATCAGCTCGTGGCGCTGAATCTGAAAAATGTCCGCTATCTGGTGAGTTACGATGGGCGTTTGGGAAACCGCAGCTACGGCAAACCGTTGCCGGCCAAACTGCGCCTGACGCTGGTGGAAATCGAGGCCGGACGTTCCTCACAGGCCACCTTGCTGGGCCGCGATGAAATGACCGTGGAATCCTTATATCTTTCGCCTGCGCTGGCTGAAGAATTGGAAGTTCATCCCACCATGCACCGCAGACGCCGTGACGAGCAGATGCAATTGATGGAAACACCCGTTCCTTATGGCAAAGCCAAAATATCCAAAAGAGTTTCTTGAACTCTGCGCGTCCGTCACTGGAAAGCGCCCGAAGACCGTGATTGATCACATCCTGAAACACGGCCACATCACCACGGAACAGTTGAAGAACAAATACGGTTACGATCATCCGCCGCGAGCAGCGCGTGACGTTCGTGAATTGGGCATTGAACTGGAGACATTTCGCGTCGCCGCGGCAAACGGGCGCAAAATCGCGGCCTATCGCTTTGCCGACCCGTCGAAGCGACAGTTCAGGCGATTCAGTGGGCGCACTGGTCTCTCCAAAAGGATCAAAGAGCAACTGATCGAGAAATATGGCTGCCAGTGTTTCATTTACCTGGAAAAGATGCCGGAGGCGGATTTGCAGATTGACCATCGCGTGCCTTACGAGGTGGCCGGAGAAAAGGATGAACTCAACACCGACGACTTCATGCTGCTGTGCGGCTCCGCGAATCGCGCGAAATCATGGTCGTGCGAACATTGCGAGAACTGGAAAAGCATCAAGGACAAAAACATTTGCCTGTCGTGCTATTGGGCTTACCCGGAAAAATACAGTCATGTGGCCATGCGACAAATCCGGCGGGTTGACCTTGTGTGGCAGGGCGCGGAAGTCGCGCAGTATGACAAACTGAAGGCGGACGCCGCGGAATCAGGCATGGAAATTCCGCAGTTCGTCAAAGAGGTTCTGGCAAGAGCATTGGGTCACCAGCAAGCTTGAACCAAAGGAGTCAAGGACTACACTCCGAACATGAAAAGCTTTGAAAGCCTGACCGAGCGCGAGATCCTCGCCCTGGCTATCTCGCTGGAGGAGGAGGATTCCCGCATCTACGACGCCTTCGCCGAAGGGTTGCGCCAGCAGTATCCCACCCAGGCGGACAACTTTGTCATAATGCGTCAAGAAGAGGAAGGCCATGCCCGCCGCCTGCGCGAACTCTACCACGCCCGATTCGGCGATCACGTCACTCTCATCCGTCGCGACGACGTGCGGGGCTTCATCAAGCGCCGCCCGATCTGGCTGACGCGCCCGCTGGCCTTGAAAGCGGTGCGCAAGCAGACGGAGTTGATGGAGACTGAAACCAAGGGATTCTACGAGGCGGCCGCGCACCGCGCCACCGACCCGGGCATCCGCCATTTGCTCACCGACCTGGCGGCCGAGGAACAAAACCACATCCGCACCGCCCAACAGCTTGGGCAGATCGGCTTAAGCCCGGAGGAGGCGGCGTTTGAAAAGAGGCGGTTTGCCTTGCAAATTGTGCAGCCGGGGCTGGCTGGGTTGATGGACGGCTCGGTTTCCACGCTGGCGCCGCTCTTTGCCGCCGCTTTTGCCACGAAGGATAGCTGGAAGACCTTGTTGGTCGGATTGGCCGCGAGCCTGGGCGCCGGGATCAGCATGGGCTTTGCCGAGGCCCTGTCGGACGACGGCACTCTGACCGGACGCGGACATCCTTGGGCTCGCGGCGCAGTATGCGGCAGCATGACTGCGGCCGGGGGCCTGGGTCATACGCTGCCCTTCCTGATCCCCAATGTTCACACCGCGATTGAGGTTGCGCTGGCCGTGGTGTGCGTGGAGTTGGGGGTCATTTCTTGGATACGGCACAAGTACATGGACAGCCCTCTGACCACCGCCGTGCTGCAAGTGGGCCTGGGCGGCGCGCTGGTGTTCTTGGTCGGGGTCTTGATCGGCAGTTCCTAGCCCGGCAATGGAATGAGCATGGCCATAAAATCCTTGTTCCTCGACCTGGATGGGACCCTGATCGATTCCAAACCGGGCATCATGGAAAGTTACCGGATTGCGGCGGAGACGGTTCTGCCGGGCCAGGCGTATGATGCGGCGGCGGTCTCGGTTGGCCCGCCCCTGCCCCAAATGTTCCGGAATTCATTCCCGAACGCTTCGGAAGCGCAAATTGAGAGCCTGGTCAAGGCATTCCGGCAGTACTATGAAACGAAAGGCATGCTCAAGACAGTGCTGTTCGACACGGCGGCTGATCTGCTGGCCCTGTGGCGCCAGCGGGGCATCGATCTCTTCATCGTGACCAACAAGCCCGGGCGCATCTCAGCAATTATACTTGATGAATTGAAAGTCTCGCGGTTCTTCCGCGCCGTCCTGGCCGTTGATTCCATCCAGCCGCCCTTTGCGGGGAAGGCGGACATGATCCAGCACCTGTTGCGCGTCCATCATCTCAGCGCCGGCGAGGCCGTCTATGTCGGCGACACGGGGGAGGATGCGGCGGCGGCGGCGGATTGCGGCCTGCGGTTTGTGTGGGCCGCCTATGGATACGGAAAACCATCCCCGGACCAACTTAAGTCCGTTTTCGGGACGGTGCGCCGGTTTGGAGAGATGGCCGGCATTTTGGAACAGGGCTGAACTTCACTCGCGGGCAGGCGGCTGCTTGGGCGGGAAAATGGAAACGAAAATCTCCCGGATGACAAAAAAAGGCAGGCGCAGCAGGTTGATCCAATGTGGGTCCTCCTTGCGGACAATCTTGATGGTTTGCATGAGCAACTTCGGACTGCGCGCGCGCCACGCGGCAAGACCATTCAACAGCATGGCCCGGCAAGTGCAGAAAAACAGGCTGTCCCGCTCCAGTTTGTCCCATTCATCCCGGAACATTTCCCGGACGATTTTGTTATTCAGACAGCGGCGCGTGATGAAATACCACGCCTCGATTTTCCACCCGCGCTTGGACTGCGACATGGTATGGTTCGATGGCATGAACCGCCACGCCGAGAGCACTTGGTCTATGTAGTAATAATCCCAGTCCGGCGCTATTTTCATGCACGTGTCAAGGTCACCGGCAAAACCGGCTCGGTCATCGAACGGCAGGGTCTTCATCAATGCCTCTGCCCGGTACATCATCCCGCTGGGAACGCAGCACGGATATTCCGGTCCCGTTAAAAAATCCCGGAGCACCCGCTTCCTCTCCACCAAGCCGTCGCCGACCTGGTAGCGGTATCGGTACATCTTCGTGCGAAAGAGATAAAACTTGGGGTAAATACGCCGGTCGTTCTCGTCGATCAAAGCCATGGGCGCCATGACCACGCCGACGGTGGGGTTCTTTTCGAACGCCTCGACCATCAGTTCGAGAAATGTCGGTTTGATCAGGTCGTCATCCTGCCCAAGTTGCACATACTTTCCTCGGGCCAGGGAGACGACACGGAGATGGCTGGCCAGCGAGCCGATATTGCCGTTGTTGCTGTAATAACGGATACGCGGGTCCCCGATATTCGCCACCATCCGGGCCGATTCGTCGTTGGTGCTGTTGTCCGTGATGACGATTTCGAAATCCGTGCAGGTTTGGGCTAGGCACGATGCGATGGTGCGGCGCAAATAATCGGGCCGGTTATAAGTGGGAATGCAGATGGTGACCAGCGGCGTGTTCATGAATGGGGCGGGCCATCAAGCCTCGACAGCGCCGGGAAAAAGCCGATGGCGGGAAAACCAATGCCGGGACGCGATAATTTCACGTCTCGGTTATGCGGGCAAAACGCGCTGGTGTCAATGCATGAGGGATAGCTTTGGGGAGCGGCTCTCAAGTTCAGAGCTTTACTTGCCGTTGCCGATTCATAAAATATCCGCTGAAAACTGCGGTAAAAGCATCAGCGTGTGAATAGCTTATGAAAGCCGATATATTCGAGGATTTATTTGTGCTGGAGATGGCCAACAACCATCTGGGCAAGCTGGAGCGCGGCTTGGCGATTGTGGATCGATTTAGCAAGATTATCCGGTTTAACAACGTCCGCGCCGCCATCAAAATCCAGTTGCGCGACGTGAACACGCTGATCCACAAGGATTTTCGCCAGCGCTCGGACATCCGCTATATCAAGAAAACCATGCAGACGGCGCTGTCCGTGGACGATTACACCACGCTGATCGCGGCCATTCGCAAAGGGGGCGCCCTGCCCTGCGCCACGCCGTTCGACGAGACCTCGGTGGACCTTTGCGTGACGCTGGGCGTGCAGATCATCAAGCTGGCCAGTTCCGATTTGAACGATTGGTTTCTGATCGAGAAGATTGCCAAGACCCGCAAACCGGTCATCGCCTCCACCGGCGGTTCCTCGTTGAAGGACATTGACGATCTGGTCACCTTTTTTCAAAACCGCAATATTCCCCTCGCCGTCAATCATTGCGTCTCCCTTTATCCCACCGAGGACAGCGAGTTGGAGATGAACCAGATCGATTTTCTGCGCGAGCGCTATCCGCATGTGGCGGTCGGATTTTCCACCCATGAGTACCACAGTTGGGACGCCTCTATGTACATCGCCTACGCCAAGGGTGCGCGCACCTTTGAGCGTCACATTGACATTGAGGACGATGGCGTCCAGGTTTCGCCCTATTGCAGCACGCCGGCCCAAATCGACACCTGGTTCAAGGCCTTTCGCAAAGCCAAGGAAATGTCCGGGGGCGGGCCGCAAACCAAGCGCATTCCGCCCGTGGCCGAGATCAAGTATCTGGATGCGTTGGTGCGCGGGATTTACGCCAAACGCGACTTGCCGGTCGGAACGCCCCTGGCCGACGAGGACGTCTATCTGGCCATTCCGCTGCTCAAGGGCCAGCTTTCCTGCCGCGAATTGATGCGGGGCGAAGTGCTGTTGCGCGAGGTGAAAAAAGACGCGCCGTTGTATATCGATGACATCGACAGCCCCTATTCCCATTCGGATGAATTGAAGAAGGCGATTTATGACCGCGGTCTTGACCCGCAGACGGGCGAAGACCCCGCGGCCAAGGGCGCCAAAGGCATCGACTTGTCAAATAAATGATGCACCTTCAGCGGCATCCGGCCGTCCGCATTGTCTGAAGTCACGACGGCTGGGCCGGAAACAGCGGCCGGAAATGGCTTTGCAAAGGGCTGGAAATAGGGGAAACTGCCTTTTTGCCAAAACAAATGTTGCACTCAGCCCATTGCTTTTGAGCAGGATCCTTACATGTTCGATGCTGTTCCTGTCCTGCGCCCCCGGCGCGCTGGCCGGCAGCATGACGAAACCGCCCGTCTTCAATTGCGCTCCGGGTTGGCGCGCGGAGATCGTGGCGCAAGCCCCGGCCATTCAAGCCCCGTCGGTCATCTGTTGCGCGCCGGACGGGCGGATTTTTATGGGCGAGGATCCGAACGACATGGGCAGTCCGACCGACAAGCCCGGGGACCGGATCGTGTGCATTTATCCCGACGGCAAGATCAAGGTGTTTGCGACCAATCTTTACGCCGTCTTTGGCCTGCAGTACCTGGACGGCAAGCTGTATGTCCATCATTCTCCGAAGTTCAGTGTTTTCGATGACGACCACGGCGTCGGCGTCAATCGGGTAGATTTAATCGCCAGTGATAATCCGCATCCGTGGCTGCCCTCCTTCAACGATCATATCCCTTCGGGCATCCGGCTGGCCATGGACGGATATTTCTACATCACCACCGGGGACAAGGGCATTCTGGGTGCGGTGGGGACCGACGGGCGGAAACTGGAGATGCGGGGTGGCATTTTCCGGATGCGCCCGGACGGCACGGGGCTGGAAGTATATACCACGGGGACGCGCAACCACCTGGAGGTAGCCATCAACTCCGAAGACGAGATGTTTACACTTGACAACACCGACGATGGCGGGGGTTGGTGGACACGCCTGACGCACATGGTGGACGGCGGGTATTACGGGTATCCGTTCGATTTCAAGCCGCAGCGGCCCTACACGCTCTGGATGATGACCGATTTCGGGAGTGCGGGAGGCGCGCCGACGGGGGCGCTCTGTTACAATGAAGACGCGCTGCCGCAGGAGTATCGCGGAAACTTGTTCCTGTGCGATTGGGCGGGCGACTGCGTCGAGCGGGTCATAACGAAACGGTCGGGGGCCTCTTACGAGTTTGTGGCCCGCCTCGATCGCCATTGCCCGCTCACGAGCGCGGATTATCCGAAGGATTTCTTCCATTTGACCGGTTTCAAGCCGGTGGGCATCACCGTCACCCCGGACGGCATGGGCTTTTACGTCACCGATTGGGGTTTGTCCGGCTGGAAACGCAACGAGATTCTTGGACGGCTCTTCAAGCTGACCTATACCGGGAAATCACTGGCCGCGCCCAAGCCGGATTGGTACGTCGCCGCCGCCAGCGGCCAGAAATTCAAGGCTTCGACGCGCCAATTAGTCCAGGCGCTGTCGCATCCGTCGTACAACGTGCGCATGGTGGCGCAACGGCGTCTGGCCGACCGCGGCAAGGAGAGCGAAAGGAAGCTGGCTACCCTTGTTAAGAGCGCCAAGGTGCCACCCTGCGCCCGATGGTCGGCCATTTGGGCGCTGGATGCAATTGATGGCGGGAAAAAGGAGCACAAAGCCATTCTCTCCGCCTTGAAGACAAAAGACGCGACGGTGCAGGCGCAGGCGGCGCGGGAGCTGGGCACGCGCCAGGCCAAAGACGCCGTGCGCCCGCTGATTGCGATGCTTGACAGCACCAATGCGATGCTGCGTTTCCGCGCGGCGACCGCCCTGGGGCGCATTGGAGATCGCGCTGCCATAAAGCCTTTGCAAGAGGCCCTGGCGCAAAAGGACCTTTTCGCGCGTTATGCGGCCTTCAAGGCCCTCAGCCGCATCGGCCTGTCCGATGCCGGGGCCTGTCCGCAAATTGTGGAAGGGTTCGCCAGCGCCAAGCCGGAGATTCGCGAAGGTGTGCTCTTTGCCACACGTGAAACCTACGATGTCGGGCTGGTCAAGGCCTTGGGTGAGTTCCTGTCCAAGCCGGGCATCCCGACGGAGCCGCGCACCAATGTGCTGAACCTGCTCTCCAGCCTTTATTTCAAGGTGCCGCCCTGGAACGGCGATTGGTGGAACACCATGCCGGTCATGGGCGCGCCGCCGGCCAAAACTCTCAGTTGGGAAGGTTCTCCCGTCATTGCCGCCGCCATGCGCGAAGCCCTGCAGGACTCGCAGCTCGTCGTGCGCCAGATCGTTTTCGACTGGGTGCGTTTTTCCCATGACACCAACGCGGCCGGCATGTTGCGAACCATGTTTGAACACGAAACCGACGTGGCGATGCGCGCCAGCATTTTGCGCGCGTTGCCGGGCGGGGACGATCCGGACAGCCGGGCGTTGATCGGACCCATCCTGAAGAACCCGCAAGCGCCGGTTGCCCTGCTCGAAGCCGCGATTGAATACGCGCGCAAGATGAACGGCGCTGAATTCAACGACGATTTGATTCGTTTGTCGCAACATCCGGCCAACGACCGGATATTGGTGAGCTTGTTTGAATGTTTCGGCAAAAGGAAGCTGCCGCAAACCACGCGTGTGCTGGGCAAAAACCTGGCCGGCTCCAACACCGCCATCCAAAAAGCCGCCATTGAAGCCTTGACGCAAATAGGCGGGGATGCGGCCATCCTGGAACTGATGCGGGGAATGGAGGATCAGCAGCTGGCGGTCCGGCAGCAATGCATCGAAGCGCTGGGAGCCTTGCGGGCCAGGGCCGCCGTGCCTTGGTTGATCAAACTCAGCGCCGACAGCCAATTATCCACTTCCGCCATCCAGGCGCTGACCCGCATGCCGGACCTTGCCGCGCTGGACATTTACCTCGACGGGCTGGTTTCAAAAAACGCGGCGGTCCGGTCCCAATGCAAGACAGCCGTGACCAGCCTGCGCGATACGGTGTTGCCCCGGATCGAGGCGAGACTGGCCACCACCAATGGATTGCCGGACGACGCCATTGCCAGCCTGAGAGACATCTATCAACACGACACCGCAGCGAAAAAGGGGCGGTTGTTCAAGATCAAAGTGAAGCCGGTGCCGGAATATCAATCCTTTGCCCTGGCCCATCCTGGTAATGCCAGACACGGGCAGAAGATTTTTAGCGATGTCAACGGCGTCAACTGCGTGCGGTGCCATGCCATGAACGGGCAGGGGGGGCACATCGGGCCGGAATTGACCGGCATCGGCACCCGGCAAACCCGCACCCAAATCATCGAGTCGGTGCTGTATCCATCGAAAGTCATTTTGGACGGCTACCAGCAGGTGTTTTTTTACATGACAGACGATGAGGATTACGCCGGGATCGTCCGCTCGGAGACGGCTGACACGGTGGCGGTGATCGACAGCCTGGGGGTGACGAATCTGCTGGAAAAGTCCAAAATCAAAAGCCGGAAAATCAGCCAGATCTCTCTGATGCCCGAGGGCCTGCAAACGGGCCTTTCGTTGCAGGATTTTTCGGATCTTATCACCTTTGTCGAGAATTCAGGGCCTGGAATACCACAGGGAAACCCGGGGGACATGGCGGCCCAATCGCCGGCCACCCTGCTGCCGGGGCCAACGCCACCGGGGCCGGAACCAGCGCCGTCCGATCCGATGGATTTCTTGAATTTGCCGCCTTCCCCGCTGGCAACGCCCGCGGTGCCAGCAGGGCCCCCAACATCAATGGTGCCGCCGGAGCCGGTGCGTGGGCCGCATCGGCCACATGGGCGGCGCGGCCCCGTGCAGCCGCCTACGCTCCCCATGCCGCCGGGTTTCCCGCCGCCGTCTCAACCCCCGCAATAGCGCTTGCCTGAGAGGAAAAGCGCGCTGGTGTCCTGCGGCGCGTCCCTGCTGCTCCTGGCCACGATGAAACAAAACATCGCGGGGGTCCTGATCCTTGGGATATCGGTGGTCCCGTGGTTTCCTGCCATGCTGATGTTGGGCGGTTTTTACTGGTTCATGGCCAACCTCGAACAGAAACCGGCGGGTGAAGCGAGCCTTTATCTGCCGGTTATTATGGCAGTCTGACTGGGCCGTAAGAGCCTGTGCCGCTTAAGTCCTTGGATTTCCATCGTCGCGTTGCTGGGCGGTCTCTATGCTTTCACTACCAATAGCGAGCAGAAACTGGTGGACTTGCCTCCGGTGCTGCTGGCCGCTGATCATTCTGTTCAAGAATGACTTGGCGCACTATTCCCAAGAGGAGGGGCAGTGCATGGTTCAACAATACAACGTCGATCAAAGTTTTCCGCTGTTGACGGTGCTGCGGCTGAAGCAGTGACATGAAAAAAAGCGATAATTGTGCTTGGCAAGGGTGGCGGGGGTCTGGTATGACGCGGGAAGATTCTGAACACCCGTGTATCTGAACAACAAATAAACATATGAAATCATTCGCAAAAATTTGCCTCGTGCTTTTGACTGCCGCGACCATGGCCGCCTTTACGGCCCAGGCGCAGACCGATTCCACCACCAACAAGCCGCCGGCTGCCGCCAAGCCGAGAGCGAAGAGATATATTGGCAAAGTCGCCAGTATCGATAATGAGGGGAAAACCATCACGGTCGCCCTGGATTCCGGGAAGTCGCAAACGCTGCATATTACGTCCAAGACCCGATTCCGGAAGGCCGGGGAGCCGGCAACGATGGCGGATGTCACCGTGGGGGAAAGGGTGTCCGGCGGGTATCACGAGGATGAGTCCGCTAATTGGGTGGCCAACACGGTGAACATCGGCCAGCCGAAGCCGAAAGCCGCGCCGCCTGCCGCAAGCGCCCCTGTTCCTCAATAAACAGCAGATTCTATTTCTTTTTGCGCCACCAGCTTTTGTTGGGGGTTTGGTCGGCCTCGCGGACTTGTTGCACGAGCAACTGGCTGCGGGCTGCCTCCAAGGCCATTTGCATTTCCTCGTAGTCCTTGAAACGGTCGCCGGGGTCCTTGGCCATGGCACGGACCAGGGCGTTGCTGGTTCCTTCAGTGATGCCGAGTAAAACCTGGTCGGGCGGGGTCAATGGGGTGTGGACGTGGGCGGCCACCACTTCCTCCACCGTGGGGGCTTCGAAGGGGACATGGCCGGTGAGGGCATGGTAGAGGGTTCCGCCCAGGCTGTACATGTCGGAATGAAAGTCTTCGCCTTTGCGCTCGATTTTTTCAGGGGCGACGTAATAGACGGTGCCCCAGACGTGCTCTTCCCAGACATGGTCGGCCTCGGCAGCGCGCACCAGGCCGAAATCAATCAGTTTGGGTTCGCCCTCGATGTTGTAGAGGATGTTGCCGGGTTTGATGTCGCGGTGGAGGAGGTTGTGTCTAAGGGCGGAGGCCAGGGCGGAGGCCATTTTTATGCCGACATCCAGGACGTCCAGTTCAGGAACCTGGCCCTCGGTTTCGATGCGGTGGTCCAAACTGCCCTGGTCGGCGAGTTCCATGACGAGGTAGGGCTGGTCCTCGAATTCGTCAAAACTATAGACGTGGATAATGTTGGTGTGGTTGAGAGCGGCGCCGGCGCGGGCTTCGCGATAGAAGGCTTGCAGGACTTCCGGATCGGCGGCCATTTCGCGCTTCATCATTTTGAGGGCGACTTGGCGGTCGAGTTTGACGTCGTGGGCGGTATAGACGGTGCCCATGCCGCCGGAGGCAATGATGGAGAGAAGTTCGAAGTTGCGCAAGGTGACGGGGAGCATGACGGGGTGGCCGCACTTTTTGCAGGGTTCGACGGCGAAGGGGGCCAAGTCGCCTGAGATGAAGGTCTTGGCTTTGCAGTGTCCGCAGGTCACCATTTTCAACGGTTTGCTGCCGCTTGTCTCGCCTTTGCTCACAGGGGGAAGTTAGCATGGCGGGCGGTGGGGACAAGGGAAAATCGGTGGGGTGGTGGGAGGGGGTGACCCGTCCGTGGGGAGAAGATTTCACAGAAGGAAACAAGTGGGCCTGCGCGAAAAAGCGGACACAGGTAAAGAGAGACATTGAAAGCCAAAGCAACTATGAATGCACCTGTGATCCAATCCAA
>JBKQUS010000129.1:0-60954 GCA_052325505.1 Limisphaerales bacterium | reverse complement strand
TTGAGCGCCTTGGTTTATAATTTGAAACGGGTCCTTAACCTCATCGGACTGCCCGAACTTATGAGAGCGCTGGCCGCGACCCAGACACAGGGTTAGAGGGCCGCCGCCCGGCGGCGATCTGCCTTCGCCCATTGCCATCCCCACCCGACGGTAAGGCCACCCAAAATCCTCCATCGCAACAAACGAAGATGATTGACCTCGGATTTTTCAAAAATGTCGGCATAACAAATTGGTTTTCACACAGTCTGTTGAAACGGCCTGAATCGGTTTGAAATCGGCCAACAATTCAGGGTCGGGGGAAGCCCCTCACCCTGGCAACGGAATCTCACGTGAATTTGAAATTCGGGATTCCAGAGATAATTGACAATTGATAATCGACAATTGGCCGGGACAGCGAACGAGAAAACCGTAAAAAAATGAAAAAAGAATATTTGCCTTTGTTCCATTGCAACCAATTGCCAGCCAATATGTTACGCTCAAATGGGCGGAAAAGATTTTATAGTTTTTCGAGGATTTTCGGGGTTTGGAATGCTGCACCTGCCAAATGGTCATTTCGGATAATTATGGGTCATTACGAGTTCGTCTTTGACGGCGGCGCTGGCAAAAGTTGATTTGCACCCCCAAAAGCGCCCGGGACGGCTTGACTTGCAAAATCGGCGGGGTTTGCTACTTGTTGGATTTGACTGGATGAAGCGGATCCTCTTCTTAATCGTGGTAATGATGGGTGTGCAGCCGGCCTTCGCTCTTCCGAGGCTGGAAGCGGTGCATGTGACGCTGGATTATGTGGCCAGGAAGGCCGAGGCGCGCGCGCGCAAGCCGTTTCACTCGCCCCGGGCCGATTTGCCGGCGTTTCTGAGCCAGTTGAACTACGACCAGTATCGCCAGATCGCTTTTCGGGATGAACGGGCGTTGTGGGCGGAGGACCGATTGCCGTTTCGGGTCGAGTTTTTCCATTTGGGCTATATTTACCAGGAACCGGTGCATCTCAATGAGTTCAGTTCCACACACGTGCAGTCGGTGCGGTTTGCGCCCGACTTCTTCGATTACCGGTCACTGCGCCTGCCCGCGGAAATTCCGGCCAACACGGGCTATGCCGGTTTCAAGGTTTTGAATGCGCTGAATGTGCCCGACAAATGGGACGAGCTGGGGGCCTTCCAGGGGGCCAGTTATTTTCGGTTGCTGGGTCAGGGCCAGATTTATGGCATGTCGGCGCGGGGGCTGGCGCTGGATTGCGGCGAAGATGCCCGCCCGGAGGAGTTCCCCATCTTAACCGATTGGTGGCTGGGCAAACCGCAATCCAATGAAGATGTACTGCTGCTCTACGCGATTCTGGACAGTGTCAGTTGCACGGGGGCCTACGAGTTTCTCATTCATCCCGGGGCCACCACCGTGGCGGAAGTGGAGGCGGTGGTGTATTTCCGGGAGCGGGCAAACATTCTTGAGGTGGATCCTCAACGCAAGCCCCTGGCAACCATCGGATTTGCGCCGCTCACAAGCATGTATTGGTTTGGCAGCGCGTCGGAACGAAAATTTGACGATTACCGCCCGGAAGTTCACGACAGCGACGGTTTGCTGATGCATCTGGACAGCGGTGAGATGGTGTGGCGCCCGCTGGCCAACGGCCCGGTGATGCGGCATCAGCATTTCCCGGCGGCCAACATCCGGGGTTTCGGTTTGTTGCAGCGCGACCGGGATTTCGACCATTACCAGGATTTGTTCCATTCCTACCAAAACGTGCCCAGCGTCTGGGTGGCGCCGCACACCAATTGGGGTGACGGGGAATTGCATCTGGTCGAGTTGAGCACGCAGTACGAGGGTCTGGACAACGTGGTGGCGTTTTGGAGCCCGGACTCCAAACCGGCCCCGTTGCAGCCGTTGCATTTCGGCTACACCCTTTACTGGACGCGGGAGACTGACATGACGCTCTCCTCCAACGAGGTGGTTTCCACCCGCATTGGCATTAATCCGCGCGAGCAGGAGCAGCGGCAGTTTGTCATCGACTTCGACGTGCCCAAATTCACTTCAGAGAATGACCCGCCCGACGTCGCCGCCAGTTGCAGCGACAACGGCACCATAGTCGAGGCGGAGATTTTTCGCAATTCGCCCGACAGGACGTGGCGGGTCTTTTTGAACATGCTGCCCAAACCCGGTCAGCACGAGCCGGTGGACCTGAAGTGCGCGCTCAAAAAGAAGAACCATCCGGCGAGCGAAACTTGGACCTACCGTTGGAGTCCGCCATGAGCGCGACGGCCAGGATCGACGCGCCGGGACAGTTGGCAGGCCGTCCCTTGGAGGAATGGAACGGCGCTTACTCGAAGGTCGAAAGCTATTTCCACGCCCTGCGGGTGCTTAACAAAGTGCTGCTGGGCCAATTGGTCGCCTTGGTCCTGGAGCGGGCCATGCAACGGTCGGCCTCCGAACCGTTGCGGTCGGCCACCGAATTGGCGGTGGAGGAAATGGACCGCCTGGTCAACGAATGGTTCGCCCAAGTCTTGCAAGCCCCGCCCTCCGGCGCGGAGATGCTTTCAACCCGCGGACGCATGGCCCTTTTGCTGGCCGACATGCCGGGCCGATGGCAGGACCAATTCCTGCGTCCGGGACCCTGGCCGGATGAGTTCGTACTGGCGATGCGCGACGGCTACCTGCGCGCCGGCCCTAATTTTCAACTGGCCCAAATGACTCCCCGTCCCCTCGACCTGGGTCCAATCGCCACTCTGACGCATTGGAGCACTTTGCCGTACGTGAAAATGACGGTTAGTTGGGCTTTGTTCGGCTTATTGCTGGTTCTGATCTTCTACGTGACCCATCAGTGATGCCACCCGCCGCGCCCATTTCCAACCCCGCCACGGGGCCGGCCCCAGCGCCGTCACCGGTGATCGCTCCGTTGCCGCGCGTACGCCGCGGCTGGCGGGTCTTTCTTTTTTACTCCTCCGCGGTGCTGCTGACTGGGCTGGTTTCGATGCTGTTCGCCGATCTGCTCTGGCGGACGGGTTGGTCGCCGTCGGGCGTCATCCTTTTGTGCTTGTTCATCGTCCTGTTTTTTCTCATCGCGATGGGGTGCATGCACGGGGTGTTTGGGTTTGTCCTGCGCCTGACCAACGACCGGCGTCTGACGAGCCTGCGGGATTATCGTTCGCAAAGCATCGAGGGCGTCAGCACGGCGCTGGTCTTTCCCATTCATAACGAAGCCGTCGCGCGCGTTTGCGAAGGCTTGCGCGCCACCTATGAATCGTTGGAAAAAACCGGCTGCCTGGAACGTTTCGATTTCTACATTCTGAGCGATTCGACTGATCCGGACAAATGGGTGGAGGAGGAACAGCGGTGGATTGAGCTGGTCCAAAGTCTCGATGCGCTGGGGCGCGTCTATTATCGCCGGCGGGTGTCCAATGAGGAAAAGAAAAGCGGCAACATCCGGGATTTTTTGAGTACCTGGGGGTCGCGTTATCGCTACTTCGTGGTGTTCGACGCCGACAGCGTGATGCGCGGAGAAACGCTGGTGGATTTGGTGAAGTTGATGGAGGCGCATCCGCAAGCGGGCTTGGTGCAAACGGTACCGGCGCTGGTCAACGCGGGATCATTGTTTGAACGCATCCAGCAATTTGCCAACCGCCTCTACGCCCCGATTTTCATCACCGGGCTGAATTTTTGGGCGCAGGGCTTCGGCAATTACTGGGGGCACAACGCCATTATCCGCACGGAGGCTTTTATGCAGAACTGCGACCTACCGCAATTGCCGGGGCGCAAACCCTTTGGCGGCCAGATTCTGAGCCACGATTTCGTCGAGGCAGCCCTGTTGCTCAAGGCGAACTGGGAGGTCTGGATGGCCTACGATCTGGAGGGAAGTTATGAAGAGGCGCCGGAGACCATGGTCGAGAACGCACGGCGCGACCGGCGCTGGTGCCAGGGGAACATGCAGCATTTCATGGTCATTTGGGCCAGGGGACTGCGCGGCTTGAGCCGCCTGCACCTGGCGCAGGGCATTTTTGGTTACCTGGCCAGCCCGCTCTGGCTGTTTTTCCTCCTGACATTCAATTGGATGCTCTGGTTCGAGGGCCACACCGGCCTGTCCAAAATCACCGTCCACGCCTTCACTCCCTTTCTGAGCGTGACCGGCACCGAGCACGCCTTCCTCATCTTTGTCATCTGCATGGCCGTTCTTTTCCTGCCCAAGGTGCTGGCGCTGGTGGACCTGGCGTTCGACACGGAGCGCCGCCGGGCTTTTGGCGGTCTGGCCAATGCCACGGGCGGCGCCGTCGCCGAAACGGCTTTTTCCGCCCTGCACGCCCCGTTGCAAATGCTGTGGCATTCCAAATTCGTCGCCGCCACGCTCCTGGCGGCGGGCGTACAGTGGGGACCTCCCAAACGCACGGCGGACGGCATCGCCTGGTCTGAGGCAGTGCGGCAACATTGGGCCCATACGCTGGTCGGCTTGATCTGGGGCGTGGCCATCTGGCGCCTGGACCGGCCGACGTTTTGGTGGTTCGTGCCGGTGATGGCGGGGATGGTGGTCAGCATCCCTTTGAGTGTGCTGACCAGCCGCGCCAGGCTGGGCCAAGAGGCGCGCCGGAGTGGTCTCTTCCTGACACCAGAGGAAACCTCGCCACCGCCCGAACTGGCCGCCCTGCGGGCGCGCATGGCGGCACTGGAGGAGGATGGGCAAACCGCTCCCCGCCCCCCGGATTCCGGCCTGGCAGATGTCGTTCTCGACCCGTACGTCAACGCCATTCACGTTTCGCTCTTGCGGGAGAAGTGCCAAAACCCGGCTTATGCGCGGGCGCTGTCGGACCTTGGGGTGGGGCAACCGCGCGTGCGGGCGTTGTGCGAAAAACTGCTGGCGGAAGGACCGGCAGAATTGCGGCGGGAAGAAAAGCTGCTCATCATGAGCGATGCCGATCAGTTGCCGTGGCTGCACCGCCAGGCTTGGCTCCGTCCCAGCGCGACGCTGGCCCGCTGGTGGCAAAGCCAAATCAGACAATACGCCCGTTAAGGATCGAGCAGTTCCTGGATTTCTTCCCAGCTCAGGGCCTTCACCCATTGTTCCTCATCACGCAGCATCGCCTGGGTGAGGGCGCGCTTGCGGTTTTGCAGGTTGAGGATTTTCTCCTCGACGGTTCCGCGGGCGATGAGCTTGTAGCTGGTAACCACTTTCTTCTGTCCAATGCGGTGGGAGCGGTCCGTCGCTTGCGCCTCGACGGCCGGATTCCACCATGGATCAAAATGGACCACCGTGTCCGCGCCGGTCAGATTCAAACCAACGCCGCCGGCTTTGAGGCTGATGAGAAAAATGGGGATAGCCGGGTCGTTTTGAAACTGTTCCACCACTTGGGCGCGGTCCCGGGTCGCGCCGTCCAGATAACAAAAGGCGATTTGTTGCGCGGACAGTTCCTCGCGCAACAGACCAAGCATGGAAGTGAACTGGCTGAATACCAAAACGCGATGGCCGCCATCCAACGCTTCCTCCAGCAATTCCAGGAAAAGTTCCGTTTTGCCGGAGGGCGTCGCGCCCCGGGTGCCGTCCAGTTTGAGCAGGCGCGGGTCACAACAAATCTGGCGCAGCCGCAATAACGTGGTCAACACCATCATGCGGCTTTTGGCCTGGCCGCCGGCATCGGCGGCGTTGAGCATCTCGCGACGGCCGCCTTCCAGAACCTCCCGGTAAAGCGCACGCTGGTCTTCGCCCAATTCACAGTAACTGACTTGTTCGATTCTTTCCGGAAGATCGGCCGCGACGTCCCGTTTCAAGCGCCGCAGCAGAAAAGGACGCAGCCGCCGCGCCAGCCGCGCCTGGGCCGCGTTGTTGTTATCGCGCAGGATGGGCGTTTCGTAACGGTCGCGAAAATCCTGCGCCGCACCCAGATAACCCGGCATGAGAAAATCGAAGATCGACCACAAATCGATCACGGAATTCTCCAGCGGCGTGCCGGTCAACACGAGGCGGTGGCGCGCGCGGGTGGCTTTGACGGACTGCGCGTTTTGTGTCTGGCGGTTTTTGATGTGCTGCGCTTCATCGAGCACGAGGGTGTCGAACTCGATCCCGCGGTATTGTTCCGCGTCGCGCCGCAACAAGGCGTAACTGGTGATGATCAAATCGTGCCGCGGGATTTGGGCGAACCTTTCGTGGCGTTGCGGACCGTGCAAGGACAGGACGCGCAGGTCCGGCGTAAACTTCGCGGCCTCGGCTTCCCAGTTGGAGACCAGAGATGTGGGGCAGACAATTAGTGACGGGGCAGCGTCCGGCCTGTCGTTTATTTTTTTTAGCGCGTCGAGATGCGCCAGCACTTGTAACGTTTTTCCCAATCCCATTTCGTCGGCCAGAATTCCGCCAAAACCATTGGTGCGCAGAAAACGGAGCCAGGCCACACCCTCCTTCTGATAGGGCCGCAAGACCGGCTCCAGCGCGCCCAGGGCCGGCGGATCCAGTTTCACCTCTCCCCGTTGTTGGGCGGAGCGCATGGCCCAACTGGCGGGGGCCTGCACCCGCCAGCCTGATTGTTGACGCAGGGTCGCGTCCAGAAAGCCGGCTTGCGCGTTGTGCAAACGATAGCCCCCTGATTCCTGTTGAGGCGCGGCATCGATCAGCACCTGCTCCAACTCCTCGACCGCGCCGGTGTCCAGCAGCGCGAATTTCCCGTTGTTCAGCCGGGTGTGGCTTTGTCCGCAACGCAACAGGCGCTGGATGTCGGCGGGCGACAGGCGTTCGCCGCCGGCGGTGTCGTAGGTCACATGCAAGTCAAACCATTGTTCGCCGGAGGGGGTGATTTCAAAGCGCGGCTCGACACGTTCAAAATTCCGCGTGCTCCGCTCCAGCCGCTTTTCCAAAGTGACCGCCCATTCTTTTTCCAGGTCCGGATAATGGCGCGCGAAAAAGTTCAGCACGGCGTCCTGTCCTTTCAGATGATAAAGCCCCTGCCGGTCGGGCCCCATGAAGCCGCCGCGCGCCAAGCGGGTGAGGGCCGCCTGTTCCGCCGCGAGATTCCGCGAATCCGGCGGCACGAATTGGACGAGTCTTCCGCCGTAACAGCATTCCAGCCTCGCCTGCAACACGGCCAAGCCGCCGGCCAGATGCAGCTTGAATTCCGGGCGCAGTGTAGCCGGGGTGGAATCAGCCGGCTTTGTGCTGGCGGGAGCGACACGCGGAGCTTCAATCGGCCGAGGCGGAGGTTGTGGAGACTGTTTCCTCAGGTAATGCAAACCAACCGCAACAGAGTGGGCGCAGATCAAACCGCGCTGGCGCGAGGTGCGACAAGTGCAGAGATTATCGGCGTCCGACGCGCTGCGGATGACCAAGCCGGCGCGATACGTGGCGGATCCTTCCTGGACCATGCCTTGCAGCTTCGGCGGCTCCCACTCGGAGGCCAGAACACGTTCAGCCGCGAGCAGTCCTCGAGCCTGCTTCATGGCCTCCCATCCCGCCAGCGTGGCCAGCAACGCATCGGACAATTGGAGATCGCCAGGTTCTGTCATTTTCGGTGGTGGGCCGCGCAGCCGCGTCACGGCTCAATCACAGCCTTGCCCATCACGCTGCGCTGGCGCAACTCCCCAAAGGCTTCGCTTGTCGCGGAAAGCGGATAGATTTTATGAATCACCGGTTTGATCTTGTCGTCCGCCGCCCAGTCCAGAGTCGCAATGATGTCTTTGCGATTGCGTCCGTAACTGCCGATGAGCTTGTGCTCCTTGACAAAAAACGGCCAGAGCTTCAGAGGCACTTCCCGCCCACCCGTTGCGCCGCACGTCACAATGGACCCGCCCCGCGCCAGGCAGGTAAAACATTGCCGCAACACTTCGCCACCCACGTGCTCCACCACCAAATCCACGCCGCGCTTGTGTGTTATGTTGCGCACTTCCGCTGGCCAATCCGCGCCGCTCGTGTCCACCACGTGCTCTGCGCCCAGACCCGCCGCGAGACGCCGCTTGGCCTCCGTGGAGCCGGTGCTGATGACGCGGGCGCCCAATTGTCTGGCAATTTGGATCGCCGCCGAACCCACGCCGCTGCTTCCCCCGATCGCCAGCACCCAGTCGCCCGGTCGAACTTGCGCGCGAAAAGTCAGCATGTGCATCGCGGTGCTTCCGGCCAGCGTCAAGGCGGCGGCCGTGGTGAAATCAACCTTTGCCGGCAAACGAACCAGCGCCGAAGCCGGCACAACCACGCGCTCCGCGAAACCCCCGTTGCGTTGAATGCCCAGCAATTCGCCATTCAGGCAAAGCGACTCCCGCCCCTGCGCGCAAAATTCGCAGCGACCGCAAAAAAGATTGGATTGGACGGAGACCCGGTCGCCCTCGCTCCAATTGGCGACATTCACGCCCAGGGCCAGAATTTCGCCAGCCACCTCGCCGCCGGGAATGCGCGGCAAGGGGATCTGGATTGGCAAATTGCCCTCCTCGAACCAGAGATCGAGCCGGTTCAACCCGCAGGCCCGGACGCGCACCACCACCTCGTCCGGCCCGGGGACCGGATCGGGCACATCATGATATTGCAACTGCCCCGGAGCGCCATGAGCGATGAGTTGAACCGCTTTCATGACAACGGCAACGAGGCCATGACGCGCGCCATTTCCAGCGCGGTCTGGGCCGCTTCAGCGCCGCGATTATGGTCCTCGTCAAGACAACGGGCGATGGCCTGCGCTTCGTTCTCAAGCAGCAAAACTTCGTGGATGACCGGAATGGCGCGCTGGATTTGCAACTGGGCAAGCGACAGGCTGACGGCGTCGGCAATTTGTTGGGCGTGGCTGGTTTGGCCGCGCAGGATCACGCCCAGACAGATGATGGCGGACCAAGGGCGCGTGGACTGCGCCAGCCGCGCCGCCACCGCCGGTATTTCAAAGGCCCCGGGCACGCGCAGCACGCGTATGGTTTTTGCGCCGCCCTTTTTCAGTTGCGTCCGGGCCGCTTTGATCATGGCATCGACGTAGCGCGTGTTGTAACGGGAGGCAATGATGGCGAAGGAGCCGTGGGAGGCGCGGATTCTTGATTTTCTGGCAGGGGTGAGCATTGGATTCCTGTTGTTAATGGGCGCGCGGCATGATCAGAGCAAATGCCCCAGCTTTTCGCGTTTGGTGCGCAGATATTTTTCGTTGTGCGGATTGGGGCGGATTTTAATAGGAAGTTGTTTAACGATTTCCAACCCGTAGCCTTCGAGGCCGACCACTTTTTTGGGGTTGTTGGTGAGGAGGCAAATTGTTTTCAAGCCCAAATCCACCAGGATTTGCGCGCCCAAACCGTACTCGCGCAGGTCCATGCCGTAGCCCAGCTTGAGATTGGCCTCGACGGTGTCGTAGCCGCTTTCCTGCAGCTTGTAGGCCTTGATTTTCGGGGCGAGTCCGATACCCCGCCCTTCCTGTCTCATATAAACAATGACTCCTTGCCCCGCCGCCGAGATCAGGCGCATGGCCTGATGCAATTGCGGACCGCAATCGCAGCGACGCGACCCAAAAACATCGCCGGTCAGGCATTCGCTGTGGACGCGGACGAGAACGTTCTTTTGCCCCGCGATCTGGCCCTTGACCAGGGCGAGGTGGTGCTGGCCATCAGTGTGGGAACGGTAGAGGTGCAGATCAAAATCGCCGTACGCGGTGGGGAGTTTGACGACTTCGATGCGCTCGACGAGTTTTTCGCGCGTGCGCCGGTAGTAAATCAACGCCTCGATGGTGCAGATCTTCAGCTTGTGGCGGCGGGCAAAACGTTGCAACTCGCCCAAGCGCGCCATCGAACCGTCCTCACTCATAATCTCGCAGACGATCCCCATGGGGCGGAGGCCGGCGAGCTTGACCAAATCAACCGCGGCTTCGGTGTGCCCGGCCCGTTGCAGAACACCCCCAGGTTTGGCGCGCAAGGGAAAGACGTGCCCCGGCTGCACCAGGTCTTCCGGAACGGCGGTCGGCCTGGCCATGATCTTGATGGTCAGCGCACGGTCGGCGGCGCTGATGCCGGTGGTGATTCCCCGCGCGGCATCGACGCTCACTTGAAAATCGGTGCGAAAAGTCTCCGAGTTATGCACCACCATTTGTTCGATGCCCAGTTGTTTGAGGCGTTCGAAAGTAGTGGGGACGCAAATCAGCCCGCGGCCATGCCGGGCCATGAAATTAATGGCGGCAGGGGTCACACACTCGGCCGCCATGACCAAATCCCCCTCATTTTCCCGATCGGCATCGTCCACCACGATGACCATCCTGCCCTGGCGAAGATCGGCCACGACCGATTCAACTGAATCGAACCTGCTTTTCATGGCTGAAAATTAAGGCGGCGCGGCGGAAAGAAAAGAAAAAGTGGAAAGGACCGCGGGCGCCATTGGAGCAAAAACCGACCGCACTGCAAGGCCGGCGGGCGTTACGCCTTCCCGTGCCTCTTGTGCTTCTTGTGAAATTTCTTATGTTTGACGAGGGATGTTCCAGGCTTGGAGATTTCGCCCGCCTGGACCGGAGCGGCGACCAAAGCCCAGGAAACCATCCCGAGGAGCGCCAATGCAAACAGCTTTTTCATTGTGTTCAAAGGGAGCTTTTATCACATCGGCAGAGGAAAGTGTCCAGCCTTATCTTGACGGAGGCCAGGCCGGCTGAAACTAATTATTTCCATTCACGCTTTCGCTGGTGACTTCCGAGAGATGCTCTTTTTCGCGCAATCCCATGTAAACCATGCCGCCGATCAGGCTCCAGAAAATGCCCTCCGCCGAGGCGAGCAGGGAGAGCGACAGGGCGGAGGTTCTGGGCACCGCGATGACCGCCAGCATGATGACAAAGAGATTCTCCCGCACACCCAAACCATTTGGGGTGATGGGCAACGAGGAAATGCAGAGAATAATCGGCACGATCAAGAGCAATGCCGTGAAGGGGATGCTCTGGTGCAGTCCCCAGCCCAACACCGAAATCTGCACCACCCAGATAATGTTCAAGACCAGCGACAGCCCGACTGCCTTGACGAGAAATCCCGTCTCCCTGCCAAATTGCCGGCACGAATCCAGGGACCGTTCCAACAGCGCGCCCTTGGGCAGCCGGCGCAGATAATGGCGCGCACGCGGAAAACGTTTCGAAACGCCTCCCCAAAAAGCCAGGCTTAGGACGACGGTCAGCACCGCCAGCATGACCAGGATAATCAGGCTCGGGACGGAAAATTCACGATGTTGCCTGAGCATTTGCGAGTTGGGCATCATCATCATACCGGCAAAGAGCAGCATGGCCCACAAGCCAACAAGCCGATCCACGAATACCGTCGTGACCGCCTCCGTCTTCCGATGATGCGTCTCTCGCGCCGCGTAATAGGCCTTGATCAAATCCCCGCCCGTTGAACCGAGCAGGAATGAGTTGAAGAACTGCGCCACAAAAGAAATGCGCGTTGCGCGGGACAGCGACAGTTCCAGCCCCTGCGCCTTCAACACTAACCGCCAGCGCACAACGCCCAGCCATATCGCCAGCCCCACCAGCAGCAGGGAAAACAGCAAGGCCCCGGGATGAACCAGATACAACGTGCGCCACAAATCCTGCGGCCCTTTGCTCCAGGCCAGGTGCCATTGCTGCCCCCGGGACATTTGCTCCCAGCGCAATCCTTCCCGTTGCGCCCAGATCCGTCCTTCATTGAGAAAGATGGAATGAAAAATCCACAGCAACAGCAGCAGGCACAAGCCCACCCGCCACCCGGCGCTCCACCATGCCTTGAGCCTCATCATGGCACACCCCAAACCTGGTGGATATGCGCCACCCCTTTGACCACCTCATCCGCGGACAGGTTCGGGCTCAGCTCAAAAACCTTGAGGTGCTCAGGCTTCACCATTGGTTTCAGCGCGGCGAAATCGATCGTTCCCTCGCCCGGGGCGCAATGATCGCGTCCCGGAAATACCACATCATGCACATGGAAACCGAGCAGCCTCGGCAACATCGTTTCCAAATGCGCCCGATGATTGATGAACCCGAGGTTTTCCTTGATCTGCGCGTGACCGCAGTCATGCCAGTAGCCGATGCCGGGACGGTTAAACTCACGCAGCAGCATTTCAATGTCCCAGTCCAGCGGTAGTTCCTCCACGGCCTGGCGGTTCTCGATGCCCAACTTGACGCCACGCTCGTCGGCCAGCCCGGCCAGCCGATCCAGCATTTCACTGACAAATTGCGCGTGGCGCTCCTTCTTCTTCTGCCACGTTTCAATGACCTTCTTGCACAAAGCGGAATATTTTGGGGTGTCTTTCTGCCCGTCCTCCACCATCTCCAGTAGTCTGCCGGTGTACTCCTTCATCTCGATGCAGCCCAGGTGCAGGACGACCACCCCGGCCTTGAGCCGGGCCGCCGTCTCAATGGTCTTGACGGAATGTTTGTAAGCATTCTCCCGCTCGCGCTCGTCCAGGGATGAAAACAGATACAAATTCGGCGCGGCATGATTCACACCTATCGGCAACGGGCAAAAATTATGTAGCGACGAAATTTTGATCTCCCCGCCATCCACCGCCTGGACGATGCCCGGCAGAAGGCTGATGCGCACGCCGTGGCTCAACTCCGCCCACTCGAAGCCGAGGGAGCGGATTTCGAGCAGCATGGCCCGGCCGTCGGTGTGGCGGTGGGAATTCCAGCAGGTGGAGAATGAATACATGGACGGTTAAAAAAAATGCCGGGCGCAGTCTTCGACCACACTCGGCGGTGAGAATTCAATAGGTTTTCACATTACATATCGGCGTAGCGGGCGCTCAACATGGCGGAAAAGCGGGCCGCTTTCATTTTGCGGCGCTTTCGCTCGCTGGGTTTCTCAAAATGCCGGTGATTGCGCACTTCCTTCAACGTCCCTTCGCGATCGATCTTCTTTTTCAATCGCCGCAACGCCTTATCGACTGGCTCGCCTTTTTTTAATCTAATTTCTGTCAAAAATTCTCACTTCCTCTCTCGGGTTCACGGCAAATTCCTGCACCGTGCTAAGATGAGCCTTTAGAATGCTGTCGCCCTGTCGTGGTGTCAACAGCCAAAAACAGACCAAAATCCTTTACATTTGCCCGCCAACCGGCAATTTTAAGCGCTTTTATGACCGATACAAATTTGGCCTTATGGGGAATGATCGTGGTGCCCATTGGCGTGGCGATTTGCTTTGGCCCGGCTCTTTTGGTCTGGCTGCGCGATGAACTGCGCGCCGCCGCCGCCGAAAAAAAGCAAAAGCCGGATGCCGAAGGCTGATGCGGCGACGGTGGCTGGCGTGGCTGAGGCGCCCTTCCCCGCGGCTATTGTTCGGGCAGCAGCACGATGGAGCCGGTGTTGGTCTTGGTCGCAAAGTAACCCGCGGCATTAGTCGTGTTTTGCAGCATGGCCCCATAACCCCGGGTGGTTGCCCTGCCATCGCCATTGCCGAAGCTGATCTGCAACAAGCCGGTGCTCAGATTGATCGTTCCCGTTAAGGAGTTGGTCGGGGTGGTCGTCGCATTGACCAGCTTATTAGGCGCGTCGATTGCCACGGTGCAGCCCAATAGGTTCGAGCCGGCGCTGGAAATGGCCAGCGTGTTCGACAACGGCAGTGTGACGACGCCGGGATTTGTCCATAGCGAGCCTGCCGTTAACAGCGTATTGGTAAATCCGTCGGGGAAAAGAAGGCTTGGATGCGCTGGCACCCCTTTAATCCACGTCAACTCCGTCGCCGCATTCGTGTTGGCCAAGTTGGTGAGATTGAGCCAGCCGAACAAAACCCCGGTCTTTTCATAGAGGCTGACATAGACGGGCACGTCATTGGATGCCGATGCTGGCACGGTTTGATTGAAGGTTGTGCCATCGGCCAGGCCGCCGTTGAGCGTGACTGTCCCCCCGTGATCGGCGATCAAGGCGTAGCCATAGCCGGTGGGAATCGTCGTAGTGGCTGCTGCATTGGTCGGCGGGGCCATCAGAAGCGTGTAACTGGACGTGCCATGAGCGGCGACGGCCAGATCGGCCCACAGATAAGCGTTTGTCGGCCACGCCGCGTTGCTCACGGTCCCGGTAATGATGCCGTCGCCGTTGGTGTCCAAGCTCATATCCAGAACCAGCGGGCCAAGCGCCTTGGAACGGGCCACGACGTAATTGCTCAGGTGCCCGTAGCCGTCGAAGGCCCCACTCAATCCGTAATTGCCCCCGGCCACGAGCAGGTTGCCGCTAAACCCGCCTTGCTGGCCGACAGACAGATTTCTGAGCATACCGGCTGATTCGAATGCGACTGCATTCGTATAGATCGTGTTCGTCGAGACCACTTCATTGGTTCCAACCGCGTTTGTGACCACTTCGTTGGTGGCAAATCCCTGCACATTGAAGAGGCCATTAAAGGCCCCGTGCAACCCCGGTTGCAGAAAAATATTACTGACAAAGACGGCCTGGATGGTCGTATTGGATTCCATGAAGAATCTGAGGGTGTTGCCGTTGGCGATGTTGGTCGTGGAGGCGCTTGCATTCGTCCAGTTGGCCAGCAGCGAGCGCGTACCCGGCCTGGCCACAAGCGTGTATTGTTGCCCAATGATCAATGACGCGCCGTTGGTGGGGGCGGCTTCGTCCTTGCTGTGGAAGTGGTTGGTAACCGTGCCGCTCCCGCCACTGCCCAGGACGGTCAGGCCAAAGGGGGAAGTCACCTGGTAGAAAAAATGCCGGGTGACAACGGGGGAAAAATTGCCGGAGTAATCCACGGCTTGCACGGCCAGAATATTCGTGCCCGGCCACAGCACGTTGGTGATGGGGATAGTCCAAACATTTGAGGTCGGGCCGCCAAAGTTGGTGCTGAGATTGTTGGAGAGGACCGCATAGTTCGACATGACGTTAATGGTTGGAGTCAGGCCGGCGTTGAAATTGGTAATCCAATATACGACATTGGTCACTTGCGCGTTGTCGGCGGCGAATCCCCAAATGACCAGTGATGTATTGGTTCTGGCGTTGGCCAAGGGAGCCGAAATCGTGATTTTGGGACGCGCATTGTCCGGCACGAGAGTTAAACCCACCTTGGCGCTCGTCTTTACGCCATAGTCAACGGAATTAAAGCCGTTGGAAACGACCACCCAATAGGTGCCTGCATTCTCCGCCAGCGCCGGGTTGATGGTCAGGACATTATTGGTGATGAAAATGTTGCCGCCCTCCAGGTTCGTCAGGGTGACATTGGTAGGGGAACCGCTGCTGCTGCTGAAAAGCCAGTCATAGTAGTAACCTTGCGGGTAAGGCCCGACGTTCACAGTAAAAGTGACGATTCCTCCCACAGCCCGGCCGAGCTGGCTGACGGGCTGCTTCAGGATGACCGGCGGATTGGTCAGGATCAACAACATCGGCAATGTGTTGGTGGTGGCGTTCGATTCCAAAAGAGACGGGCTGAGGAGCACGGTATATTGTCCTTCATCGGCAATGGTGATGTTGCGAATCGTCAGCATATTGGTGGCAGTGCCGGAATAATTGGCGCCGTCAAAAATATTGGTGCCGTCGAGTTGCCATTGGTAGCCAAAGGCAGCGGCGCTGGTCGCAGCCACCGTAAACGTGGTGGTCTTCCCTGCGCTGATCAGATTGGTCGCGGGACCGTTGCTCGTGATCGTCGGCGGCACAACGTTGTTCGAGATGCTAAAGACGTTGACCTCGAAGGCCCCCGCGCTGGTCGGCGTGCTGCGGTCCTGGAGCACCTCGTCCGTGGCCGGGAAAGACGCGCCCGGCACACCCGGCACAAAGGCTGCCGCGGGGCTGGCGTTGGTAATCCGCAGCGTCAACATTTCAAGGGCCATTGGCCCCCCGATGATGGCATTCGTCCCGCCACCGGAGGTCAGCCCGGAATCCAGTTTGGGATTGGCATTGAGTTTGGTTGTTGGATTGATCGCGCTCCTGGCCGGGCTGGCATCCGAACTGACGTTGTAACCGGCATCCGTCACCCCGACCGCGTTCTGAAGAGCGGTTCCGTTGGCAGCAGACAAAATGCTGGCGCTGAGATCAAACACGCCAGCCGACCGATAAAGGAGAGCACCTGAGACGGGGCCTGAACTGTTTGTTGCCAGGGAACCATTGGTGCCGCCAATGCCTCCAAATACAAGATCGGCTACGACGGTGCAAAAGCTCATCTGCATCAGATTCGCGCCGCACCACACTGCGCCGCCCTGGGCCTCTCCCCCTGTGCCCCCAACGCCTGAGAACAGTTCGGTGCCCCCTCCGGGACCGCCGTAGCAGGCATTCGTAAAGAAAATGGTATTCTGGATCCAAGCGACAGGGACGCCAGTGTCTATAAACAAGCCGCCGCCCAGGGCTGTGCTGCCCTGGAGACCGTTGGTGCCGGTCTGGTCGGAGTTCGTTTCCATCAAGCCTGCGCCGCCAGCTTCCGCAAGATTATCATAGAAAAGGCAATTCGTCATATAGAGCGAGCCGCTCACATAAGCCGCGCCGCCCGCGCAAAATCCGCCGAATCCCGCCCCGCCGCCGGCGCCCTCCAATGGGGGACCATTCGTGGCAAAATGTCCTCCCGACCCGCCGAAGCCGCCAAAACCCCCGTTCCCGATGAATTCGGTCATGTAAAAGACATTGCTGGGTCCGGTGCTGCAGACCGCTCCGCCAAAAGCATTGCCGCCATTAGCGCCGTTCCCGCCGTTGCCAATGACGCCAAAGGCGTTGCCTCCGTTGCCTCCATCGCCGGCTTCGGCAAAGTTGTTGGCCAGTATCGAATACGAAATCATCAGCGTGCCGGTGCTGTAGATGGCCCCGCCCGCCGTGTCTCCGCCGGCCGTGCCGTTGGTGCCATTGACGCTGGAGCCGGCCGTGCCGCTGCCGCCTATGAGGCCGTTGGTGTTGGTCGCGTAATTGCCCGTCAGGACGCAATTGCTGATGATGAGCGTTCCGTCATTATAAATGGCGCCGCCATTGGTGCTCCCCCCGTTGGTGAGCATGAGGTTGTTGAGCGTCAGCGAAGCATTGGAAGCAACATAAAAGAAGCGCGTCCCGCCGTTGGTTCCATTGCCCACGAACATCACGAAGTTTGTGCCGGCATCGATCTTGACGGCGTTCGTGATCCTGATGGTGGAAGTCAGCGTTGTCGTATTGCTGATGGTCACGGGGCTGGTGCGCGAGTTAACCGGATTGAAGTTGGTGATGTTGGTGATGCCGCTGTTGAGCGCGGCGAACAAGTCGCTGTAATCATTGATGGGACTGTTCTGCGCCGAAACTTGAAACGTCAAACCAACGCCAACAATCCCCAACAATGCCAAGACGTTTCGATGGGAAACGAACTTCTTCAAAAACCTCTCCATACGAGTAGTTGATAACAGACCCGGGGCTTTGGATACAGAACAAATTTTCACGACTTCTTAATTCTTCCTTCTTAATTCCTACTTTACTTTCCCCGTTGTATTTTCGCAAAATCAGGGCCGAGAGGATGGGTTTGCTGAATGTCTGAATTCATCCCCCCGCTATTATGAACATGCTCAGGCCTAGGCGTCGTCTCGTCCCGCGTTGGTTGGGGCGGAGTGCCGCCCTTGGCGGAATGGCCCTGGCCCTCCTTGCCGCCGCCTCGACGGATCCGGCCCAGCCGGACATCCGCCGCGACGCCGTCGTCCAAGCCGTCGAGAAGGTCATGCCCTGTGTCGTCAATGTCGCCACCGAGAGCGTGGTCGAGGCGCATAACCCCATCGAGGAATTGTTCTATGGCTCCCGGTCGCACAGCTCGCTCGGCTCCGGCGTCATTATCTCCGACGACGGCTATTTGTTGACGAACTTCCACGTGGTCAACCGCGCCAACCGCATCCAGGTCAAGCTGTCCGATGCCGCCGGCGGCGGGGTTTATGAGGTGCAGCATGTCTATGTCGTGACGCCCAAACAGGATGTCGCCTTGCTTAAAATCATTCCCAAGAAAAAGGGGCAAAAGTTCAAGGCCGTCCGCTTCGCCAAAAACGATGATTTGCTCCTGGGCGAAACCGTGCTGGCCCTAGGCAATCCCTTTGGCCTGGGTGAATCGGTCAGCCGTGGCATCCTCAGTTCCAAGAGCCGCGCCCCAGCCCGCGAGAATCAAGACCTGAGCATGGAAAACTGGTTGCAAACCGACGCCCTGATCAATCCCGGCAACAGCGGCGGCCCGCTCATCAATTTGCATGGCGAGTTGATTGGCATCAATGTCGCCATTTTACAAGGCGCGCAAGGCATTGGCTTTGCCATTCCGATCAAGGAAGTGCGCGAGGCCCTGGCTGATCTGTTCAACCCCGAGACTGCCTCGCGCTGGTTTGGGGCGCGGGTGAGCGTGGACCCGCCGCTGGTCGTCCAGTCGGTCGAAACGAACAGCCCGGCGGCCGGGGCGGGGCTGCAAACCGGCGACACCGTCCTGCGCCTCAACGGCAGGGCGCCGGACAGTTTCATGGAGTTCAACCGCCTGCTGCGCGAGGAGCCGAAACTGGACTTCGTATTGACAGTGGAACGCGGCGGCGAACCGCGCGACCTCAAGGTGTCGCTGGTTCCCTTTGCGGAAATGTTCCGCGAGTGGCTTGGGGCGGACCTGCACAACCTCACCCCCGATTTGGTGGACCAATTGGGACTCGGACGCCTGGGCGGAACGGAATCCGGCTTGTTCGTGGAGCGGGTCGAGAAGGACAGCCCGGCGGACGCGGCCTCGCTGTTCAAATATTGCGTGATCAACCGGATTGGAGAAAGCATGGTGCGAAACGACCTGGATGCCTTCCACGCCCTGGCGCAAGCAGGGCGGGGCAAAACGGTTGCGCTGTCGTACCTGGCGCCGCAAACGCGCGGCAACCTGATTTTAGGCTATCAAGAGGAGATGGCGAGGGTTAAGCTGCGGTAAGCGGGGCCGGAAGTCCGGCCTGGCGTGTCAATGCCCATGATGATTGAGGTTTCAAATCTGACCAAGCGCTACGCGGGTACCACCGCGGTGGCAGACCTGTCTTTTACCGTGGCGCGCGGGGAAATCGTCGGCCTGCTCGGCCCCAACGGCGCGGGCAAGAGCACCACCATGCGCATCCTTTCCTGCTTCATCCCCGCCACTTCCGGCGACGCCCGCGTGGCCGGGTTGGATGTGTTTGCCGACGCGGACGAAGTGCGGCGGCGCATCGGCTACATGCCGGAGAATAATCCGCTTTATCCGGACATGCGGGTGCGGGAGTATCTGAAATTTCGCGCGCGGCTCAAGGGCCTGGGCCGCAGCCGGACGCGGGAGAGGGTCGATGCGGTCATCGCGCAATGCGGGCTGGCGGAAGTCAGCAAAAGAATCATCGGCCAGCTTTCCAAAGGCTACCGCCAGAGGGTTGGGCTGGCTGACGCCCTGGTGCATGATCCCGAATTGATCATTCTGGACGAGCCAACCATTGGCCTGGACCCCAGCCAGATCCGGTCCGTCCGCCAGCTCATCAAGCAATTGGGCCGCCGTCACACGGTCTTGATTTCCAGTCACATCCTCCCTGAAGTGGAAATGACCTGCAACCGAGTGCTGATTATGCGCGAAGGCAGGATTCTGGCGGCAGATTCACCGGACAACCTCCAGAAGAGCATGGGCAAAAACGGGCAGGTCATCACCGAAATCGCCGCGCCGCTGGAAGAATTGAAAACCTGCTGGGCGCAGATGCCGGAAATCGCCCACTACAATATCGCCGCAGCCGAGGGCGAATACCACCGTTGCGCCTTGACTGCCGTCGGCGGCCAGGACTTGCGCCCCCTAATCTTCGCCCTGGTCAGGGAACGGGGCTGGAAATTACGCGAACTATCCCGCTTGCGCCATTCGTTGGAGGATATCTACATCCGGCTGACGCGGCCGGAGAGCGAGGAGGAGAAATTTTGATGCAGGTTTACCGGACGCTGGCCCGGCGCGAGCTGGCCACATTCTTTTACTCATGGATCGGCTACATCGTCATCGCCGGGGCGGTCTTTCTGATGGGTTTGTGTTTTTACACTTTGCTGGACAAATTGCAGGGCGAGGCCATACCCATGCCCATCACGGAATTCTTCTTCAACTTCTTTTTTTGGGTGATCCTGCTCTTCTCGGCCCCGATCATTACGATGAGATTGTTCGCCCTGGAAAAATATTCCGGGACATTTGAAACGCTCATGACGGCCCCGGTCGGGGACGTGGCGGTTGTGCTGGCCAAGTTCACCGCCGCGCTGATTTTCTTCATGATCATGTGGCTGCCGCTGCTGGGGTGCGTCTTTATTCTCCGTTATTTCACTCGCGGTTCCAACTTGGTGGACCCGGGCACGCTCTGCAGCTCGTTTCTGGGCATCTTCCTACTCGGCTCCCTTTACATGGCCATCGGCTGTTTTGCCTCGGCCGTGACCCGCAATCAAATCGTCGCCGCCATGATCAGCTTTGCTATCGGCGCCGGCTTTTTCCTGTTGAGCTTTTTGGCGGACCAGTTCGCCCTGCGCCCCACCTGGGTGACGCGGGGCCTGGATTGTGTCTGCGTCTGGCGGCAAATGCAGGAGTTCGCGCGCGGGGTGGTGGACACCCGCTATATCGTGTTCTACGTGACCTCGACGATTTTCTTTTTATTCCTGACATGCCGCGTGGTCGAAAGCCGCCGTTGGAGATAACATGCCCGCACCCGAAGGCCCACAGCACAGTTTTTCCCACAGCCGCCGCTGGCTCAACTGGTTGAACACCCTGCTGGCCGTGGCCGCGCTCCTGGCCCTGGTCGGCATGGCCAATTATCTGGCGGAAGGCCATTTCAAGCGATTCCAGTTGGACCGCGATTCGGCCTACAAACTTTCCGAACAGACGCTGCGCGTCCTGGACGGCCTGACTAACGATGTCAATGTCACCCTTTTTTTCGAACCTCACGGCGCGAACGAGGAGATTTACGGCCTGACTTCCGGTTTGCTGGCCGAATACCAGGAGGCCTGCCCGCGCCATCTCCACGTCAAAACGCTCGACTATGACCGCAAGGTCGGCGAGGCCAAGGAATTTCTGGCCAAATACAGCCTGAGCGGCCTGAAGGAAAAGGATTTTGTCCTGTTCGAGAACGGCGGGCATACCCGGCTGGTCTATGCCAAGGATCTGGCCAATTATGATTTCAGTGATCTGATCGCGGGCCGCAGCAAATACGTGCGCCGCAACGCCTTCCTTGGCGAACTTTATTTCACGGAGGACATTTACGATGTCAGCAATCCCCGGCCAATGCGGGCTTATTTTCTCTACGGACATGGCGAGAACGATCCCGAGGAGGCCAAGGCCAACAACGGCTATTCCAAGCTGGCCGCCATTCTCAAGGACGAGGTCAATTGCGACTGGCAAAAGCTTTCTTTGCAAGGCACTAATATCATCCCGGCGGATTGCCAGTTGCTTGTCGTTGCCGCCAGCGCGCGCGAGGGAAAGATGACGCCGGATGAACTGGCCAAGATCGCCGCCTATCTGCAACTGGGCGGCCGCATGCTCGCCTTGCTGACCGCCCCTTCGGGCTTGGAAACTGTCCTGAACGATTGGGGAGTGGGTGTGGGCGACAGCCGCAACCGCGTCATGGAAACCGACAAGAATTTCACGCTGCCCGACGGAACTTTTCTCACTAAGAATTTAATGCCCCATCCCATCATGAATGTCCTTGCCACCGACAAAATGCCCCTCCGCATGGTCTATCCACGTCCGGTTTATGCATTGGAAAACCAGTCCAAGGCGCCCGGCGCGCCGGATATCACCGTCTTGGCGGCCACCAGCTCCCAAGCCAAGAATGAGGCCGGGCAGACCGGTACGTTCCCGCTCGTCGTCGCGGTCGAGCAAGGCGGCATCCAGGGTGTCAACTCCCCCGGCGGCCGCGGCACGCGCATGGTCGTGGCGGGCGATTCTGATTTTTTGGACGATCAAGTCATCGACTTTGTGGGCAATCATGTGTTTGCGCAACTGGCCCTGAACTGGCTGTTGCAGCGCCCGCAAATCATGCTCAGCGGCCTGGGGCCGCGGCCCATCAAGGAATACCGGCTCTACATGACCCACGCGCAGGCACAGACTGTCCGCTGGCTTTTCCTGGCCGGTCTGCCAGGCGGCGTTCTCTTTTTCGGCGGATTGGTTTGGTTGCGGCGGCGGAGTTGATCTTGTGCGTCAATGAACTGGAAATCCACCTGGATTCTGCTGGCTGCGACCGCGGTCTTGTTCGCCTTCATTTGGCTGGTGGATCGTCCCATCCGCCAAGCCCGCTTGCGGGAGGCCAGCCGTGTCATTCTGCGGGGCGTTGATCCGGCGTCGGTCAACAGCATTGAAATCAAGCCGCGCGGCCTGGACGAAATCCACGTAGTGCGCCAGGGCCGTTCCAATGACCTGTGGCAATTGACCCAACCCATCTCCTATCCCGCCCAAGCTGCGCCCATCAAGGGCCTGCTGGATGTGCTGGCCGGGTTGCAGTGGCAGGAGTGCATCTCCGCGCGCGAGTTGCAGGACCAGTCGGATGCGCAGGAAAAATACGGGTTCACCAAGCCGCTCTGCGAAGTCAGCCTGCAGGATTCCGCCGCCTCGCACAAAATTCTCATCGGCCAAACCTCCGCCTTGGGCGACCAGATTTTTCTGGAGATCGTCGGCAACCCGGATGTTTATCTGGTCGGCACCGCCTGGCTGGCGCACATCCCCACGGACAAGGATCAATGGCGCGATCTTTCGTTGTTCGATCCGGCCCGGCTCTCCTGTCAGACCATTCAAGTCAGGTCTCCCGGCCGGGCCTTTGATTTGGAATGCGATCCAGCCACTCGCCTCTGGCTGATGAAGAAGCCGGTGGCGGCGCGGGCCGACAGCGCCCGGATCAACGAATTGCTTCAACGCCTGCAAGGACTGCGCGTCCGCCAATTTGTTTCCGACGATCCCAAGGCCGATTTGGAACAGTACGGCTTGCAGGCTTCGCCGCAGTCGCCGGATCTGGATTTGTCATTTTGGGCCGGCTCCAATCTGACGGCTCAATTGCAAGTCGGCACCAGCCCGACCAATCAACCCGGCTTGGCTTTTGCCCGGCGGTCGGATCCCGGCAACGTGGTCGTGATTGACCGGGAGGCGCTGCGCCCCTGGCAGGGTGCCTACACCAACTTTCTGGATTATCATTTCATCAGCCTTTCGCCGGATGCCATCGGCTCAATTATCGTGCAGGACGACGAAGGGCAGTTTGCCGTCCAGAAACAATCCGACGGCCGGTGGCAGGTCCGCGCCGGGACAACGTTCCCGGCCGATGCGGGCTTGATTCGCGATTGGCTGGCCTCTTTCACCAATATACAAACACAGATCGAGAAGACCGTCGCCACGGACGTTGCCGAATACGGACTGACCACACCTCTCTTGCAATACACGCTGCAAGCGGCCGACGGGGTGGCCGGGCCTTCCAACACCATCATTGCCCGGATCGAATTCGGCGCCGGCAAAAACGGCAGGATTTTTGAACGCCGCCCGGATGAATCTTTTGTTAATCTCATCAACCCCGAAGATTTTTATCGTCTGCCGCGCGCCGCCTGGGAGTTGCGCGACCGGCACATCTGGACCTTCGAGACCAGCAACGTGGTCAGCCTCACCGTCCATCAACTCGGCGGCACGCGTAAATATCTGCGCGATCCGGAGGGGGAATGGACCTTTGCCCCGGGTTACCACGGGCCGCCCGGGGTCAATTGGCCGGGCTTGGAGGAAGGTGTGCATCGCCTGGGCGGATTGAGCGCCGTTTATTGGAGCGGCGTGGGTGAGGCCCAGGGGCGGGATTTCGGTTTTACCAAAATGGAGTTTAGCTTGTCTTTGGAGGTGAAACGAGGCGGTAAAATTGAGACGTGTTCCATCGAATTCGGCGGCCGCTCCCCTTATTCCTATCCCTATGCCTCCGTGACGCGGGACGGGCAGCGGTTGATTTTTGAATTTCCCGTGGACCTGTACGACAACTTCGTGGAGCCTTACATGACAATCCCCGCGGCGCTGCGCTATCATCCTTGAGCCATGCCCCCGCTTTTTCAACAACCGGCCCTGCGCCGCATCCGGATCTTCTTCCGCTGGTGCCGCATGAGCCTTTGGTTGGTTCTCTTTTTTATGGTGGCCGCCATCGCCTATCTGCACTTGATCGGCCTGCCGGATTTTGTCAAACGGCCCCTGTTGCGGCGGCTGCTCGAGGCGGGCGTTGTGGCGGAGTTTTCGGAGATGCAGTTGGGATGGGGATTGGGACCATCGGTCGTGATCGAAAACGCCGCCTTCAGCCGTTCGGACCAGCCTCTCAGTCCTCGCCTTTCGGCCAGGCGCGCGGAAGTGGAACTGGATTGGGACGCCCTGTTGCATTCCCGCATCGCGTTGCGCTCCTTGCAGATCACAAGCGCCCAATTGCAACTCCCCATTTCCGAAACCAACGGCGACGCGCTCCTTCTCACCAACGTGGCCCTGGAAATGAGGTTCCCCTCCAACGAGGTGGTGCGGGTGGACGATTGCCGGGGCGTTTTCCAGGGCATCCATTTCGACCTCGTCGGGGATGTCACTCACGCCGATGACATGCGCCACTGGAAATTCCCGTTGGGCGGCGGCAGCACCAATGGCGCGTATCAAGCCCGTTTGCGCGCCGTGAAACAAACCGTGGAAGAAATTAGTTTCACAGGCACGCCTCTTTTGCAAATCGAAGCGGGCGCTGATGGGCGTGACATGAACAGCTTCCATGCGGAAATGAGTTTCACCGCCTCCGCCGTACACACTCCGTGGGGCAACGCCATCGGCCCGGCCCTGAACGCCGCCTGCGCCCGGTTGGTCGATTCCGGCGATCAACCATTGCTGCAAATCACAGGGTCAGCTGCGAACCTGTCCTCGCCTTTGGCGCGGAGCGGAAGGTTTTCCTTCGTCACTGCTTTCTCCCGCAGCGCCGATTCGAATCTGCATACCACAATCCGATTCGAGACCGCCGATCCCAGCGCCGTGTTGGACTCCGTCGGCAGCAACTGGCTGACCGCGGGCAGCCTGTCCTGGAACGGCGCGGCGGATCTGGCTTCTTCAAATCTCGCGCCGCTCATGGCCACCGGGAAGTTGCGCATGGTGGAAGCCCGATCACCCTGGGGAGGGACGCGTGAATTGTCCCTGGAATGTCGCGCGGCGCGCACCCGGGACTTGCCGGGGCCAGATGCCGCTTGGGGGCCATGGAACAGGATTGCTCCGTGGACCTTGGATTGGCGCGTGGAACTGGCCGGCATGACCGGTTCCAAACTCCGATTCGATCACCTGGCCTTTTACGGCCACTGGCTCGCCCCTGAACTCGTCATCGAAGGTTTCCGGGGCGACCTTTACGGCGGCCACGTCAGTGCCGGCGCGGTCCTGGACATTGGCTCGCGCGAACTGCACAGCAGCGGCACGACCGATTTCAGTCCGCTTTCAATCTCCCAGTTGTTCAATCCTCCGGCCCGGAAATGGCTGGCGCAATTTGATTTTGTGACGCCGCCGAAGGTCAATGCCCGGTTGCGCGTCGTGCTGCCTCCGTGGACCAACCGGCCGGCTGGCTGGTCCGACGACGTGGGTTCCTCGCTCCAGCTCGCGGGGGATTTCACGACCGGCCACGCTTCCTTTTGCGGCGTGCCGGTTGAGTCGGCCTCATCCCGTGTCACTTATACAAATCGCGTCTGGCATGTGTCCGGTTTGCACGCGGTCCGGCCGGATGGCGACATCGATTTGGATTACACCACCGGCCCGCAAACGTTTCACTACGTCATCGACAGCCGGTTGGAGCCGAAGGCCACGCTGCCTTTTGTGGCGCCCGGCAAGCCGCATCTCCTGGATGAACTGGCCTTCAGGCAGCCCCCCGGGATTAAGGCGGAAATTTGGGGAAGCTGGCGCGAGCCTGGGCGCCTGGCCTTCACCGCCACCGCCCGGGCCGCGGATTTTGTCGCGCGCGGCGAACCCGTGGCCGCCCTCAGCCTCCGCGTCGATTTCACCAACCAGGTCCTGACCGTCCACCACCTCTCTTTGTCAAATGTCCAGTGCCGGGTTCAGGCGCCCTGGCTCCAGGTTGATTTCGGCACGATGATGGCAAGTCTGACGAACGTGACCGGCTCCCTGGACCCCTCTTCTCTCCAGCGCGTCCTGGGCGAGGATGCCCCGGACTGGCTCGACGCCATTCATTTCGACGCGCCTCCATCCATCTCGGTTTCCGGCTCCTTTTCTCTCACCCATCCGCAGGTGATGGATTTGCACTTCCTAGTCAGCGGCCAGGGCCTTCACTACACCAACCTGCTGGCCGACCGCGTTTCCGGCGCGGTGGATTGGAGCGGGCAGACGGTGACGTTAACCAACATCCACGCCGATCTTTATGACCACGGCACACTGGCGGGCTGGATCGTGTTTGGCAACGGGCCAAATCACGGCCCGGATTTTCGCGCCATTTTCGCCGCCAGGGACATCGGCTTGTCGTCGCTGGCCGCCGGAATCACCGGGAAGACCAATCGTCTGGAAGGCCGCCTGGACGGACATCTGGCTTTAGAAGCCCCCCATAATTCGGATGAGAATAGCTGGCGGGGCCGCGGCGACATCAACGTGCATGATGCGTTGCTTTGGGACATTAAACTCTTTGGCCTGTTCTCGCCCGTGCTCAACACGATTTCACCCGGTTGGGGACACAGCCGCGTGCGCGAGGCCGTGGGGACCTTTGTCATCACCAACGGCACGGCCTCAAGTGACAATCTTCAGTTTATTTGCCAGGGTTTCGTGCTGAACCTTCGCGGCAAGGTGGACAGGAACAAACGAATAACCGCGCGCCTGGAGGCGGTCTTGTCGCGTGAAACGCCCGTGGTTGGATCCTTCCTCAGCCTGGCCTTCACCCCCCTGAGCAAACTCTTTGAATACCGCATCTCCGGCCCCGTGCAGGATCCGGTGCTCGATCCGGTCTATCTGCCAAAATTCATCATGTTCCTGCTCCATCCTTTTCACAGTTTGAAATCCTTTACCACGCCGGACTCGCCGGCCCAAACCATCCCGCCTTAATCCCCGCTTATGGACTTGACCAACAAGGGGGCGACCAGGGTTGGATGGCGGGATTTGGCGGCCGAGCCGTTTCGGATTTTCTTTCCCGCGGCGGTGGCGGTTGGGCTGGCCGGCGTGAGCCTGTGGCCGCTTTATGCGCTGAAGCTGGCCGATTTTTATCCGGGGACGAGCCATGCGCGGCTGATGGCCTGCGGCTTCTTCGGCGGTTTTATCGTCGGATTTCTGGGCACGGCCCTGCCGCGGATGCTGTCCTCGTTTCCGCTGACGATGGGCGAAACGGCGGTGTCCCTTGGCTTATACTTGACCATGGCTGCGGCCTACGCGCGCTCAAAGATTGTGCTGGGCGACAAGTTGTTTCTGGCCTGGCTGGGCTTTTTTGCGCTGGGCGGCACGGTGCGGTTTTGGAAGCGGAAGGACACGCCGCCGCCGGGTTTTGTGCTGGTGCTGCTGGGATTGTTGTGCGCGGCGGCGGGGGCGGCCCTGGCCATTGCGGACGCGGATGCGGATGAGGCGCGCTACTCAGCCCTGCAACATCTGCTGTCGTATCAAGGCTTCATCCTGTTCCCGATTTTGGGAGTGGGGGCCTTCATCCTGCCGCGATTTTTCGGGTTGCCCAGTTCGCATGACATGCCCGAATCGCGCCGGCCGACGGCCAACTGGGTGCGAAAGGCGGGGGCTGCGGTGGGTGTGGCGGCGGCGATATTGGTTTCATTTTTCATCGAGGCGGCTGGCTGGCACAGGCTGGGACCGGCGTTGAGGTTCGCGGCGGCGCTGGTGTATATTGTGTTTGAAATTCCAGTCTTCCGTCCTGCTGAGGTGAAGAACGCCTTCAGTGGGTCGCTGAAGGTGGCGTTCGCGCTCCTGCTGGCGGGTTTCGCGGGAGCGGTGATTTATCCCGGATACCGGGTGGCGCTGCTGCATTTGACGCTGGTGGGTGGATTTGCGGCGGTGACATTTGCCGTGGCCACCCGGGTGATCTTCGGCCACAGCGGCAATCTGGCGCTGATGTCCAAGCCGAACCGATGGCTGTGGGCCGCACTAGGAACGATGTGGTTTGCCATGATCACGCGCATCAGCGGTGATTTCCTGCCTAAGATCAGATTTTCGCACTACGCCTACGGCGCTGTGGTCTGGATCATCGGGGTATTGCTCTGGGCGTGGAAAGTGCTTGGAAAAGTGGCCGTGAAGGACGCGGAAGATTAATTGTCCGGCTGCCGAAGAGCCCAAGAATTGCAAATATTCTGCTTGCGTTTCGGGGCATAAAGGCACACTTTGTCTTGCACTCAGATTTGTTGCCACATTTCCAAGGCATGGTGAATCCTCTCTTGACACGTGTACAAGGACGATTTGAAACCCGGTAGTCGGGAACAGTCCCGGAATGGCAATAAGTCCAGAGATCAACATAATGAATACGAAGTTATATATTGGAAACCTTTCGTTCGACTCAACCGAGAACGATTTGCGAGACCTGTTCGCCGCCTTTGGGGCGGTCACTGAGGTCAATTTGATCACCGATCGCGCCACCGGCCGCTCCCGCGGCTTCGCCTTTGTCACCATGGCCACTGAGGAAGCGGCCAAAGCCGCCATCGCAGGCGCCGCCGACAAGGATTTGCATGGACGCAAACTCAGCGTCAACGAGGCGCGTCCCCGCGAGGAACGCACCGGTGACAGAGGCTCCGGCGGCCCCCGCCGCGATCAGGCGCGCTAACAATCTGGGCGGAGGCTCGTCCCTGCTGGCATGGCCCGCCTCCGCTCGAAATTCGCTTTTCATCGAGCGTTTTTTTATTATCTACATCCAATAGCTTTGCTTACATTCACCATTAACCCCATCATAAGATTTTGATCTCTACATTTTACTCCTGGATGGCGCTCGGCATCATCATTGCCGTGGTTTTCGCCTCTTTCGCGGAATGGGCGCTGCACCGCTATGTCATGCATAAGCCGCTCTGGAAATTCCGTTATCCTTTTGAGCGCCACGCGCTGATTCATCATCATGTTTTCAAAGCCGACCACACTTATCATTTGATTCATGAAGAGGACAAAAAGACCATTCCCATGGCTTGGTGGAATGGCCCCGTGCTGGTCCTTGCCGCAGCCTTCCCCTTCGCCATCGCTTCCTTTTTCGCCCGCCGCTGGGGCATTGTCTGTGGTGCCCTGCTCGGTTGCGGCGTTTATTATGGCGCTTATGAATACATGCATTGGTGCATGCATCTGCCGCGCAAACGCAACATCGAGCGCTCGGGCATTTTCTTCCGGCTCAACGGCCACCACCTCCTGCATCACCGCTACATGCACAAAAACTTCAACGTCGTTTTTCCCCTGGCCGATTTATGCCTGGGCACTTTGATTCTGCGTTCCAAGGTGCATTTTAAACAGGCCACAGGCCCCTCCGTCCCCAACGTGCAGCCGAAACTGCCGCGCGCAGCACTGAGCGCCAATTTCTCATAGAACGGACCTTTTTCGATCCGCCCGGCGCGCCCTTTGCCGAACTTTTTGCCTTGCGCCCGGAGCGATTCTCCTCGAAGATTGCCGCGCAGTGGATGGGGTCGTAGCTCAGTTGGTAGAGCACCAGAATGGCATTCTGGGGGTCAGGGGTTCGAACCCCCTCGGCTCCACCATCCTTCAAACTGAATGCGTAATGGCAAATACCACCTTGCCGGACCGATTCGAGATCGGAGTTGTCGGACTTGACTCCTGCGGCCGCCAACTGGCCCGCACCATGGCCGGGCGCCAGGTGAGCGTCGTCGCCTACGACCACAACGCCGCGAACATCAAAGTCCTGCAGGAGCAATCCACTTCCATTCACATCGCGGCCAGCTTGACCCAATTGGCGGGCTTGCTCCCCCAATTCCGCACAGTCGTGGTCAGCGGATCAGATGACGCGGGCGATTTGTTCCACGATCTGCTGGAACAATTGGAGGCCGGGGACCTGTTGATCGATGCCGGCGATTGCCATTTCAAGGATTGCGACCGCCGGGCGCGCACTCTGACCGGTCGCAACATCCGCCACCTCGGAATGGGCGTCATCGGCGGCGAGAAAGACAACGCTTCCGGCCCGGTCTTGATGGTGGGCGGCAGCCGCGAAACCTACCTCAGCGTCCTGCCCCTGCTGGAGTCAATGGCCTCAAAAGAAGATGGAGAGCCATGCGTCCGTTATCTGGGATCCGCCGCCTCGGGACACTTTGTCAAAATGATTCATGGCGGCATCGAATGCGGCCTGCGGCAACTGGCGCGCGAGACATTTGGCCTGCTGAACCGGGCCTTGGCTTTGGACGATGATGAATTGCGCGCCGTGGCCAGCGCCTGGCAAATGGACGCATTCCAAGTCAGTCCGCCGGATGATGCCGCACGCTGGACCGCGCAGGCGGCGCAGGAACTCGAGGTCCCCAGTCCAACCATCGCCGCCGCCGCCGGCCTGCGAGCCGTTTCCGAATCAGAAAAGCAGAATCGTTTTGCAGCCAGGCCATTTCGGCAGCCCATGGGGCAATCCGGCAATGATCCGGCCAGCATCCTTGATGAACTGCGCGGCGCGCTCCGCGCCTCCATCCTGATCGCCTACGCTCAAGGCTTGGCCGTGCTGGCGGCAGGCTCGCAACGATATGGATTCGACATCGATTTGGCGGAAGTCGTCCGCCTTTGGAAAGGATGCGGCAACCACGGCGGGGCGCTACTGGATGAGATCGCCTCAGCCTTCCGGGCCACCCCCACTCTGCCCAATTTGCTCTACGACGACGACTTATCCGGCAAACTCATGGACCAACAAGAACGCCTCCGTCACGCCGTCAGGAGGGCCGGCCAGTTGCAAGCGCCCGTCCCCGCCTTGATGGCTTCACTGGACTACCTGGACTCCTATCGCGGCGCCTGGCTCCCCGTCAACCTGGTATCCATTTCGTCATTTGGGCATTGATCCGAAAGCTTTCGTGGTTGATTGGTCATTCGTGCTTTGTCATTCGTCATTACTTCTTACGCGGCCACTCCCTGCGGGCCTTGGCCGCCGCTGACCAGGAACAATACCGCCATCCGCACCGCCAGACCGTTGGTCACTTGTTCGGTGATCAGCGAGCGCATCGAATCCGCTATCTCACTATCTATCTCCACGCCGCGGTTGATCGGCCCGGGGTGCATGATGAGCGCGCCGGGTTTCGCCAGGGCCAGCCGGGCCTTGGTCAATCCAAACAGGCTGGTGTATTCGCCCAGGCTCGGGAACATCGTCTTGCGTTGGCGCTCGTGTTGAATGCGCAACAGATTAAGGATGTCCGCCTGCGCGATCGCTTCCTCAACGTCATAAGTCACCGTGCATCCCATCTGCTCGAATACCCGCGGCACCAGCGTCGCCGGACCGCACAACGTCACCCGTGCGCCCAGTTTCGTCAGAGCCCAAATGTTGGAACGCGCGACGCGGCTGTAAAGAATATCGCCCAAAATCGTCACGTTCAGCCCTTCGATTTTTCCCTTCTTCTCCCGGATGGTGAACAAGTCCAGCAGCGCCTGCGTCGGGTGTTCATGGGCGCCGTCACCGGCGTTGATCACGCTGGCGTGCAGAAAACGCGCCAAAAAATGCGGCGCGCCGCTGGCGCTGTGGCGCATCACGATGATATCGACATTGAGGGCTTCCAGGTTCCGCGCCGTGTCCTTGAGCGTTTCGCCTTTTTTCAACGAAGAGGCCTCGGCGCTGAAGTTGATGACGTCCGCCGTCAGGCGCTGCTCCGCCAATTCGAAACTGATGCGCGTGCGGGTGGACGGTTCGACGAAGAGGTTGACCACTGTTTTGCCGCGCAAGGCCGGGACTTTCTTGATGGCCCGTTCCCCCACGGCCTTGAACGCCTTGGCCGTGTCCAGCACGGTCACGATCTCCTCCGCGCTGAGCGATTCAATGTCCAGCAGATGTTTGCGGCTCCACGCCATGGCTTAAATTTTTTGCAACCTCACCTCGTCCTCCCCGCCCTCTTCGCGGAAACGCACCTCGATGCGCTCCCTGGAGGCGGTCGGCACGTTTTTGCCGACGAAATCGGCCTTGATCGGCAATTCGCGGTGGCCCCGGTCAATCAACACCGCCAGTTGAATCCGCCGGGGCCGCCCAAAATCATTCAGCGCATCCATGGCGGCGCGCGTCGTCCGCCCGCTGAACAAAACGTCGTCCACCAGAACGACCGTCTTGCCGGTGACGTCGAAAGGGATCACCGTGGGATGCATTTGGGGAGCGGCGTTGCGGCCCAGATCATCGCGATGCATGCCCACGTCCAGGCTGCCCACCAGGACGGGGTGGTTCCAAATCTGTTGCAGGATTTCCGCCAGGCGTCCGGCCAGGAAGACCCCGCCGCGTTGCACCCCGATCAGCGCCACTTCCTTGCTGTTTTCGTTGCGCTCGGCGATTTCGTGGGCGATCCGCGTCAGGGCGCGGTGCATGGCGGCGCCATCCAATATGAGCATCGGCTCAGGCATAAAAAAAGCCAAACCAGCCCACCGGGCGGGCCAATTCGACAGTCAATTCTTTACAGTTCATTTTCCCTTCGCGGCCTCGCGGGACCGCTTTAAAGGACAGGGCCGGCAACCGGCGGTGTCCCGCCGTCAATGCGGTGCGTGGCGGCTCTTGCGCCACTTCGTCCGGTGCTTGATGATCCAATCCGTCAACGCCCGTTCAAAGCCAATGTCATGGCCGGCCTTTTCCGACTCGATCCATTTGTGCCGCATGATCTCCTCGCGCTCCGCTTGGAATTCACGGTACAAAGACGATTTCTTGACCAAGTCGTTGCCGCTTGACGTCTCCGGTGTGTCCAACATAAACGGTTGTCAGCTTTTTTACTCTAGTTCCGTTGGGAATTTTATATGCGCCACAGGGGCCATGCAATCAAAATTAAACGGCGTCCAGGCCCAGGCTCTTTCGGCCTGTCTCGCTAATCATGCTCTGGTGCCAGGGCGGGTCCCAAACCAGTTCCACGTTCGCCTCCTGGATCGAATCCAGTGACAGGATCCGTTCCTGCACATTCCCGGCGATCTGGCCGCCAAGATGGCAGCCCGGCGAAGTCAAAGTCATCTTGACATTGGCCTGCCCGTCCTGCACGGCCACGCCATAGACCAGGCCCAAATCGACAATATTAAGCGGGATCTCCGGGTCGTAGCACTTGCGCAATTCTTCCCATACCAGCGCTTCCACTTCGCTCCGGCTGTCACCGCCTGCTGCCTCGCTATTATTCTGTTCAGCCATAAGACGGATCCTTGGTCTCTTTCTAGTTTACACTATGCCAGCGCTTTGCGCAAGGTTTCAGCCAACCTCACAAATGGCTGGGCTGCGACGCTTTGCGGGTCCGCGGCCGTAACGGGGACACCGGCGTCTCCCCCCTCCCGAATCTTCAGGTATATCGGGATTTCACCCAGAAACGGAACCTTCTTCCGCTCCGCCTCGGCCTGGCCCCCGCCATGACCGAAAATCTCGACGCGCTCGCCGTTTGGGGTGATGAAATAACTCATGTTTTCGACGATGCCCAAGATGGGCACGTTGACCTTCTCGAACATGGCGATGCCCTTCCGCACAACTCCAAGCGAAGCTTCCTGCGGCGTTGTGACAATGACGCCTCCGTCCAGCGGGACGGTCTGGCAGAGGGAAAGCTGCGCGTCACCGGTTCCGGGCGGCAAATCCACCACCAAGAAATCCAGCGTCCCCCATTCCACGTCGGATATAAATTGCTGGATGGTTTTCATGATCATCGGCCCCCGCCAGATCACCGGGGCGTCGCCCTCGATCAGAAAGCCCATGCTCATCAAATTGACACCGAATTTGGAGGGGGGAACGAGTTTTTGCGCCGCGCTGATGGTCGGACGGTCGTGGATGCCCATCATCAGCGGGATGCTGGGGCCGTAAATATCACAATCCAATAGGCCCGTGGCCGCTCCCAGATGTCGCAGCGCGCAAGCCAGGTTGACCGAGACGGTCGATTTGCCCACGCCGCCCTTGCCGCTGGCCACCGCCACGATGCGCTTGACTCCTTCCACTTTGTTCTGGCTCGGCATCGGAGCCGTTGCCGGCGGCGCGCCCGCGGAGGTCACTTCAACGTGGACCCGCTCCACGCCCGACAGGGCGCGCACTGCCTGTTCCGCCGCAGTCTTGAGCTGGGCGGCGATCTCAGGCGTCCCTCCCGTCAATTGCATGGAGACGCTGACCGCCCCGCCGTTGACCGCGACGCCTTTGACCAGGCCAAAGGAAACCACGTCCCGGGTGTATCCCGGATATTTGACCAGTTTAAGGGCCTCCAAAATATTCTGTTGCGTTAGCATTTTAAGTCATAGTGGGTGGAAACTCCCCTCCCCGCACATCAATTGGCAGTATGCCGCAATTGGCGGGAGTGGCAACCCAATTGGCCATCACCTTTCCTGCGAGAGCAGCCATTTGTAGAGTTTGGAATTGTTATAGACCTTTGCCCAGATGTTGTGGTGGGAATCGGGAAATTCGGTGTATTGAACGTTTCCGCCTGCAAGCCTGAGGGCCGCGACCATTCGCCGGGAGTACTCGACCGAGATGATTGTGTCCTTGGCGCCATGAAAAGCCCATATCGGCAAGGCGGCAAGTTTCCCTGCATCCGCCGGATCGCCCACCCCGGACACGGGCACGACGGCGGCGAACCGCTCGGGATGCGCGGCGGCAAGCGACCACGCGGCGCTGCCGCCCATGCTCAAGCCGGTCAGGTAAATCCGCCGCGTATCCACCCTGTACTTCCCGATGACATCATCCAGCAGAGCCATGAGAGTGCGCTTGTCCCAGTCGTTGCCGGAGTTGTATTGGGGCGAGACAAGGATGAACGGGAAATCAGGATGAGTTTCCACGTACTTGGGCGGGCCGTTCTTTTTTAACTTGGCCAGGTCTGTGCCGGATTCCTGCGCGCCGTGGAGGAACATCATCAGCGGCCAGGGGTGGTTGGATTTCTCGTAACCTTGAGGGAGAAACAACAAATAACCAACCCGTGCCAACGGGCATTGAAAGTGGTTTTCCTGTTGGACCCCGGCCGCCTGCGGCCCATCCGCAAAGGCCATGTTTGCCGCCAGCAAGCTGAACAACGTTGCGTTAACACAAAAAGTGCTTTGCATGATCGAATACTATCCCGTCAATGGGACCGGTCTATTACAATTCCCCGTTGATTTTGGAATTATTGACGCTTACCAGACTCGAGAATCTTCTTGTTGGCGCGCTATGGAGATTCTAAAGTCCCGGAAATGAGTGCTGTCAACGAAACTAATTTTATCCCATGAACCATCGCGCCCTTCCGATCTTCCTGGCCCTTCTGCCGTTGTTCGCTCACGCTCAAAACAGCGCGCCCGAGGCCTTGCCCATCGTCGATGCCATTCCGCCGGCCCGCGACGTCGCCCGCCCGGGCGTCATCACCATTTCAGTGGATGCCACCGACATCACCCGCGGCATTTTCCGCGTCAGCGAGACCATTCCCGTCGCCGCGCCCGGCCCGCTCACCCTGCTCTACCCGAAATGGCTTCCGGGCACCCATTCGGACACGGGCGAAGTCTCGGGACTTGCCGGGCTGAAGATCGACGCCGGCGGGCATTCGCTCTCGTGGCGACGCGATCCGGTGGATGTGTTTGCATTCCATCTCGACGTTCCGAAGGGAGTTTCCAGTGTGGAGGCGCAGTTCCAATTTCTGGCGGCGACGGATGAAAAACAGGGCCGCATCGTCACGACCCCTGAAATGCTCAATCTGGAATGGAACACCGTCGCGCTTTATCCAGCCGGCTATTATGTCCGCCGACTCATGGTGTCGGCCTCGGTGAAACTTCCCGACGGCTGGAAAGCCGCGTCGGCGCTTGAGGTCGCCTCGCGGAAGGGCGCGACCGTCCGCTTCAAGCAAACCACTCTGGACACTCTCGTGGACAGCCCCATCTTCGCCGGGGCCAACGTCCGGGTTGAAACCCTGGCCCCAGGCGTGCGCCTGAATCTCGTCGCCGACCAACCGGAGCAGCTTGCCATGACTGGGGAGCAGCTCCAGCTTCACCGCAACCTGGTGACGCAGGCCGTGAAGCTTTTTGGCGCGCAACACTACGACCACTATGATTTTTTGTTGGCCTTGAGTGATCGGCAGGGCGGGATCGGGCTGGAGCACCATCGCAGTTCCGAGAATGGTTTGCGCGGCGACTTTTTCACCGATTGGAAAAACATCTGCCCGGGCGCAATCTGTTGCCGCATGAATATACGCACAGTTGGAACGGAAAGTTCCGCCGCCCGGCTGATCTCTGGACGCCCGACTTCCGCACCCCCATGCAGGACAGCCTGCTCTGGGTCTATGAGGGGCAGACGCAGTTTTGGGGCTATGTCCTCGATGCGCGGTCCGGCCTCCTTTCGACGGAGGAGACGCTCGACGCCCTCGCCGGCATCGCCGCCCGGCTCGACTCGGACCCCGGCCGCAAATGGCGTCCGCTCGAAGACACGACCGATGATCCGGTCATCGCCCAACGCCGGCCCAAGCCCTGGAGAAGCTGGCAACGCTCCGAGGATTATTACAACGAGGGCCTTCTCATCTGGCTCGATGCGGACAGCCTGATCCGCCAACTCTCACACGGCGACCGTTCACTCGACGATTTCGCCCGTGCCTTTTTCGGGGTGAGCGACGGCGATTGGGGTGAATTGACTTATACCTTCGACGACATCGTGCGCACACTCAATCAAGTCCAGACCAACGACTGGGCCGGTTTCCTCCATGCCCGCTTGGATCTTGTTGGCAACCGCGCCCCGCTCGACGGCATCACCCGCGGTGGCTATCGCCTCGTTTATACCAACACGCCAAGCGAGTGGTTCAAATCCGTCGAAAAACTGCGCAAAGTCACCGACCTGACCTACTCAGGCGGTTTCATCCTGGGCACGGAAGGGGAGATCGCCGACGTCACGTGGGACGGCCCGGCCTTCAACGCCGGCCTGACGGCTGGCACAAAAGTCATCGCCGTCAACGGCCGCGCCCTGGACACCGACCGGCTGAAGGACGCGATCAAGGCCAAAAAATCCCCCCTCATCCTGCTGGTCAAGACCGGCGACATCTACCGCACCATCGACCTCAACTACAATGGCGGTTTGCGTTATCCCAAGCTGGAGAAGACCAACACCGCACCCAGCACCCTCGACGCATTACTTGCCCCCAAACACTGAATCGATGCGTCAGTTCAACGGCACGCCGCGGCGGATGTAGGTGGGCAAATCCAGGTCTTCGCCGTGACGGATGGTTGGTTCGCTTTTTTCGAAACGGCCCTTAAACACGATTCCCAGGGGCAACTCCTTTTGCAGGCGCGACAGTTTCTTGCGGTTCCTTACGTTTTGCGTCTTGAACAGTTGTTCCTTTTGTTCGGCGGTCATTTCCGGCGGGGGCGGCGCCAGGCGCGGCGGATGGCGGAAGTCGTCGGGAGCATCCGTGTCGAGAAAGTGCAGGGAAGACGCTTTGCCGCCGGAAGCACTTTGGGCGGACTGGCCCGCCGCCGCTCTGGCTTCCTCCGGCTGCCGACGGGAGGCGATGAGGGTGACGGAAAGCCGGTGGGTGAATTGTTCGTCAATGGCCGCGCCGAAAATGATGTGGGCGTTCTCGCATTGGCGCTTGAGCGGCTCCATCGTTTTGTCGATCTCGACCAGCGTCAGGTCGGGGCCACCCACCAGGCTGACCAATACGGCGTCGGCCTCGGTCAGGACCTGGCCGCCATCCAACAAGGGATGGGCCATGAGCTTTTCGACGATCTGCTCGGCGCGCCTTTCGCCGGAGGCCTCGGCAGTGGCGAAGGAACTGGCGGCATGTCGGCCGCGCGTGACGGAGGCAAGATCGGCAAAATCCACATTGATCAAACCGGTCCGGGTCAGCAGCCGCCAGATGCCCTGCAACCCTTCCGCCAGGAGGGCGTTGCTGATTTTAAATCCGTCCACGACGCTGGTCTTTTCATCGAGCAGCTTGAAGAGCTTCTGATTGGGCAGGCAGATGACAGCGTCGGCGGCGGATTGCAGGAATTGGAGGCCGGACTGGGCTTGTTGTTGGCGGCGCTTGCCTTCAAATTCAAAGGGCATGGTGACGATGGCCAGGACGAGCGCGCCGCGTTCCCGGGCCAGGCGCGCCAGAATCGGGGCCGCTCCAGTGCCGGTGCCGCCGCCCAGTCCCGCCATGATGAAAACAACATCCGCACCTGCGCAGAAGGGGACCATTTTGTCCAAATCATCCTCCGCCGCGGCCCGGCCCAGTTCGGGATCACCGCCCGCGCCCAAACCGCGGGTTCGTTGTGCGCCGAGGACCAGTTTATGAGCGGCGGCACAGGCCGCCAGGGCCTGTGAATCCGTATTGACAGCCAGAATATCAACGCCTTCCAGGACGGAAGCGTTCAAGGCGCTGACGGCGTTGCAGCCCGCGCCGCCGATGCCCCACACCTTGATGGAAATTGTTTTCTTGAGCGCAGGCTCGTCCGTTTTTTCAATGGGCGGAGTCATAATCATGCCTTGAAGAGATCGGCCAGGGTCCGTTTCAAACCGCCGGCCAGGCCGTTGCCGGGTTTGCGCTTCTGCTGGAGCGAGCCAAATTTGACCAGGCCGATGGCAGTGGCAAACTCAGGCTGATCCAGCGCCGATTTCAAGCCGCTGATGGAATTTGTTTTGGCGGGGCAGACAGGCAATCCGAAAATGTTCTCGGCCAGTGTCTCAATGCGAGGGATGCGCGCGCCGCCGCCGCAGATAAACACCCCGCCGCGCAGGCGATCCAGAAAATTGAGATGGGAAAGCTCCCGTTCGATCAGCTCGAAAGTCTCCTCCAGGCGCAGCGACATGATGCGGCGCAGATGCTCCAGGTTGACGGTCTTGGGCGCCACGCCCAATTCGCCGGGGGCCGTAATGGTCTGCCCCTTGTCGCCAGGCTCGAAAAGCGCCGATCCATGGTCGCGCTTCAACTGTTCCGCGCGGTTCATCGGCATTTTCAGGCCATAAGCCAGGTCATTGGAAACGTGGTCGCCGCCCACCGCCAGGACCCCGGTGTGTTTGATGATGCCGTCGCAATAAACCACGTACTCGGTGGTGCCGCCGCCCATGTCGATGACCAGCGAGCCGAGTTCCTTTTGCTCGTTGGAAAGGAGGGCCAGGGCGGAAGCCAGGCCGGTGAAAACGATGTCATCCACTTCGAGTTGAAGGCCCTTGACCACGGCGATGGAATTCTTCAGCCGGTTGACGTGGCCATGCACCACATGCACATCCACCTCCAGGCGCGCGCCATACATGCCGACTGGTTTCAGAATGCCGTTTTGTTCATCGACCTGGAAATGCTGGCGGATGGCGTGGACCACGCTGTTGTCGGCGGGAAGATTAATGGCCTTGGCGTTCTTGATCACGTCCTGCACGTCTTCCTCGGTGATCTCCCGGTCCGCCGAAACTACCGGATGAACGCCATGATTGTTGAAGCCGCGCACATGGTTGCCCGTTACCCCCAGATAGACGCTGCGAATCTCGACATTGGCCATCTGCTCCGCCTCGACGATGGCGTTGCGCACGTCTTCCTCGGCCGCATCGGGGTCGGCAATTTCCCCCTTGCGCACGCCGCGCGAACGGGCCTGGCCGACACCGATGATGTTCAAGTTGTTGGAGGCGTTGATATCGCCCACCACGGCGCAAATCTTCGAGGTGCCGATTTCGAGGCCGACGATGATGGAAGAGGAATCAAACATGTTTTTTGGTGGTTCGGGGTGGTTTGGCGGGCAGGGGCGGCTGGGGCGGCGCCGCGCCGTTGAGCGCGGTCGAGCACACCGGCAGATTGTTGGCAATGGACAGGTCGAGCGAGGTGATGCTCCGGCCCCACTTCTGGAATTGATCCTGAATGAGCCGCCAGCGGCGCAATTGAACGTCCAGATGATTGAGCGAGAACGTGATCTGCGCCCCCTGGCTGGTGGTGGCCTGGAGGATGTCCGGCACCCCCACGTTGATGCTGTGCAGCTCCGCCATTCCGGCCATGGGCGAATGATCCAACTCGGAAATCAACTGCAACGCCCCGCGAATTTGCGGCGACTCGGTCTGCCGGCCCAACTGCACATCGCCCGGCTGCACGTCAAGAAGAATGGGCAGCTTTTCCCCGGGCAACGGGGGCGCGGTGCGCCAGCGCGGGTCCAGCGGTTGCAGGGCGTAGCCGTCCGCGTCAAAATCAAAAACCGCCTGTTCCACCCCTCCGCCGGTCCGGCCAAAAGTGAGGAGGGTTTGCGCGACCGGTTCGCGCTCCGTGATGTTCAACTTCAAGGTGCGCGGCAGGACGCGCTCCACGGCGGCGAACTGGATCGGCGGCTGCATCTCCAGGTCGCGCCGCACCCGCGCCAGATCCAGCGCCATCAGGTTCTGGCCGGTCCTGACCATGGCCCAGTGCCGGATCGTGTCGGAAGTCAGGACGCCGTCGGTTTGCACCTCGATTTGCTCGATGGCAAAGGCGTCGTTCTTGTAAATCAGAAAATCCAGCAGCCACACCCCGCCGCGCCAGGCGCCCGCCAGGGCAAGGACCACGGCCAGGCCGATGCCGATCACGCGCCAGCGCGCCGCCCGGGCCTGGCTGGTGCGCAGCTTGACGTCGAGCAAATGCACGCGCTCGACGAAGCGGCGGTTGCGCCGCCTTCCTGTCATCCAGTCAAACATATTGTTGCTTTTCCGACCTCTGCAGGGCCATATCGACAAATTGCTGGCATAACGCCGCGTAGCCCACTCCGGCGGCGGCGGCCGCTTCGGGCAGGATGCTTACATCCGTCATGCCGGGCAGGGTGTTGACTTCGAGCACGACGGGGTCGCCGTTGTCGCGCACCATCACGTCCACCCGCGCGTAATCGCGTCCTCCGATGGCGTGGAAAGCATCCAGTGCGGCCCCTTGAATCCGCGCCGTCACCTCCGGCGGAAAATCCGCCGGGCAAAAATGCTCGGCCGCGCCGGGCGTGTACTTGTTTTTGTAGTCGAAGTGGCCTTTCTTGACACGGACCTCGGCCACGGGCAACGCACGGCCGGCCAGGATTCCGACCGTTGTTTCGCGTCCCGCGATTCTTTCCTCCATCAACACCTGCGTGTCGTGGCGGAAGGCCCCGGCCAGGGCGCTTTGCCATTGGCCTGTTTCCTCCACGAATTGCAAACCGACACTGGAGCCTTGCCGCGCGGGCTTGAGCACGACGGGCGGTTGCCAGCCATCGGGCCAGCCGGCTTGGGGCGAGTCAATCACCGCGAAGCGCGGCGTTGGAACGCCGGCCTTGATGAAGTGTTTTTTGGCGAGCACTTTGTCGAAGGCCACGCGGCTGGCTTCCGGGCCGCAACCGGTGTAGGGCACGCGCAAAATCTCCAATTCCTCCTGCACCGTCCCGTCTTCGCCGTAAGAGCCGTGCAGGGCCAGAAAGACAACATCGGTGCCCGGCGGCAGTATCCAGGACGGCTGCTGCGGGTCGAGTTCGTGGACGGTGTGGCCGAGCGAGCGCAAGGCATTGGCAACGGCGGCGCCGGAGCGCAGCGACACTTCGCGTTCGGCGGACGGGCCGCCCAGCATAACGGTGATGTTCAGTTTTTCAGTCAATGTCTTCTCCAATGATTTCAACCTCGGTGCGCAGTTCGACGGCCCTGTCCTTCCTGGCCCGGGTTTGGATGAGATCGATCAACTGCAAAACGTCGCGGGCCGTGGCCGCGCCCTCGTTGATGATAAAGTTTGCATGCACTGTTGAGACAACCGCCCCGCCGCAGCGCACGCCCTTCAGACCCAGTTCCTCAATGAGTTTGCCGGCGGACATTATCGGGGACGGATTCTTGAAGATGCAGCCCGCGCTTGGTTCCCTGGGTTGGGAACTCCAGCGTTTGGCGTTGAATTCGGCGGTGCGTTTCGCAATCGCTTCCCGGTCTCCGGGCCGCCCGCGGAAGATAGCGCGGAGCGCGATATTATCCTGGAAAAACGGACAGGAGCGATACTCGCCCGGCACCTGGGCGGCGTCCAGTTCATGCACTTTTCCAGCGCTGTCCATGAAGCGCACCTGCGTCAACATCTCAAGCATCGAACCGCCCATGGCTCCCGCATTCATGCGCAACGCGCCGCCGACGCTTCCCGGAATGCCATCCATGAACTCCAAACCGGTCAGGTCCAACTCGCGGGCCTTGGCGGAAACGGCCTTGAGCCTCGCGCCCGCGCCGCAATGCAACTGCGTTCCCTCCGCCTCAATGCGGGAGAAGTCCGGATGGGACAGGCAGATCACCACACCCCGGACCCCGCCATCGCGCACCAGGAGATTCGAGCCGCGTCCCAGGAGCAGGAACGGGACATTCTCCCGGCGGCAAAACTGAATCGCGCCGGCCAAATCCTCCTCGGAAGCAGGTTCCACGCAAACATCGGCGCAGCCGCCGACCCGCAAGGTGGTCCTTTTTGCCAGCGGCTCATCCTGGCGCACAGCGGAACGGGGAAGCAGAGCTTTCAGCTCATCGAATATCCGGGTTGGCCTCGCCATGGTGTCAAACATTGGCTGGTCCCAGATTTTGAGGTTTGAATTTCGGGCCGGGGACGTGGCTGGCCCGGTCCGCCGCCGCCGGCCAGTGCAGGATCCTTTCGGCCATGTCCCCCGCCGCCGCCGGAACGTGCCAGCGGGCCAGGGCGCTTTGCATGGCCGAGCGTTTCAGCGGGTTGCGGATCAGTTCCAGAACCTCGTGGACCAAGTGGTCGGGCGTCGCGCTGTCTTGCGGCAACATGCGCGCGGCGCCGCTTTGCACGAAAGCGCGGGCGTTGTGGAATTGATGATTATTCGCGGCCGAAGGCAAGGGGATCAAGATGGCGGGCAATTGCCGCGCGGCCAGCTCCGCCAGCGAAGAGGCCCCGGCCCGGCTGACTGCGACGTCCGCCGCCGCCAACGCCAGGGCCATCTCATTCCAAAAGGCGTGGACCACGGCCGGAATTTCGAGCGCCTTGTAACGCGCGCGGACGGTTTCCAAATCGTGTTCGCCCGTCAAATGAACAACTTGAAGGTTCGGTATGGCCTGCCGCAACTGGGGGGCCAGGCGGACCATCAACTCGTTGACCTTCCTCGCGCCCTGGCTGCCGCCCATGACCAGCAATACCGGCGCTTCCGGCGCCAGTCCCATTGCCGTGCGCGCCGCTGCGGGATTCATCGGTTCCAGAAACTGCGGGCGCACCGGCATCCCGACCACTTCAACCCGGCGCGCCGCCAGCTTTTCCGCCGCAGGCGGGAAAAAGACAAACGCCCCATCCACCCAGCGCGCCAGCCATCGATTGGCCCGGCCGGGAATCGAATTGGATTCATGCAGGAACGTTTTTGCGCCGTAGAGCCGCGCGGCGATGATGGGCGGGGCGCTGATATAACCGCCCATGGCAAGAACGAACCGCGGCGGCCTTTGCGCAAAACAGGCCCTGGCCAAGAGATAGGAGCGCCACAGGCCGCTCAAGAACCGGAAAAATCCAGCCCGGCTCAAGCCCACCGCCGGCAGGGTCACGATCCCCATTCCGGCAATCGACTGGATGGCCTGTTGATCGACGTCCTTGGGGGAAACCATCAACGTCACGGAGCAGCCGCGCTGCCGCAATTCCTGGCCCACCGCCAGTCCGGGAAACAAATGGCCGCCCGTGCCGCCACAGGCGATGACGACGTTTCCCAGCGGGCTGTTTATGTAGGTTTCTTCAGGCATCGGCATCGGCCAATTCTGGCGTGGACTCGAACGGGTTTCTTCTCTTCTTCGGCGGCTCAATGGCAAAACGCGATATGCTGATCAAAAGTCCGACGGCGATCAACGTGAGCAGCAGGTTCGAACCGCCGTAGCTGATGAACGGCAGCGGCATGCCCTTGTTGGGCAGCAAACTGGTGACGACTCCCATGTTGATGAAGGCTTGCAAGCCAATCATAAACGTGATGCCCGTGCCGAGCAGGAGTCCGAACGTGTCGTTGCTCCGTCGCGCGATATAAACGCCGCAGATCACCAGGGCGATGAAGAGCAGAACCACGCCCAGCGTGGCGATCAATCCCAATTCTTCGCCAATAATCGAAAAAATAAAATCGGTGTGATGCTCCGGTACAAAGCCCAGCTTTTGCCGCCCGTTGCCCAGGCCCAAACCGCACCATCCGCCCGAACCCAGGGCAATCATCGCCTGATAAGCCTGATACCCTGCGCCTTCCTTGTGCTCTTCCGGATGGATCCAGGCCATGATGCGCCGCAGGCGCATGGGATCATGCCAAATGGAAATGCCAAGGCCCGCCAGCAGCGCCAGCGCCGGCAGAAACAGAAAACGCAACCGCACTCCGGCCACGATCAATACCGTCCCGGCCACCAGAGCCAGCAGAATTGCGCAGCCGCGATCCGGTTCGACAAATATCAAGCCCAGCACAACCGCAATGATGCAACCGGGAATGACCAGGCCTTGACGCAAGCCGGACATTTGCCTCTGAAACCATTCGCCGTAAGCTGCCAGAAAGAGAATCAGACTGAGCCGCGCCAGTTCGGACGGTTGAAAGTGCGGCAGGCCGGGAAGGCCAATCCATCGATGCGCCCCCTTGCGCCCAATCCCGATCACCGGCGCAAAGACCATCAGCAACAGGATGACGGACACGGCCAGCAGCCAGGGGGACACTTTCTTCCAACGCCGGTAATCAATCCGGGCCGCCACCACGCATCCCGCCAGCCCGAAAGCGAGCCAGACCAGTTGTGAGAGGAGATAAGAAGGCCCCGCCGTTACAGCCGGTTTCGGGGCCGGGCTGGCCGGCATGGGCGCAGCCAGCGGCGCCGGTGAAGTCTTCACCGCGGACTTTTGCGTTACCTCCATATTCATGCTCGCGCTGTAGAGCATGACCAACCCCAAACCAACCAGCACCGTTACGCAAAAAATCAAAGTTGTTGTGGCCCACTTCATCGCAACGTCGAAAGAGGGTGAACGCCGGGCTGGAGGAGAACCCGGCGCCCACAACTTTCTTCGATCAATTCGCCGCGGTGGGGGTCGTTGTCGCCGCTGTCGTCGCGGCAGGCGCCGGGGCCGGTTGTGGCATTGGCGCAACGGCGGTCGGGGCCGCCGGGGCTTCAGGCGCAGCCGCTTTGACCGGCAGTTTCAGTTTCTGGCCGACCTTGATGGAGGTCGTCTTCAGGTCGTTCAGCGCCATGATCTTCTTGAATGAGGTGTGGTTCGCTTTGGCAATCTTGCTCAGAGTATCGCCGGTTTTGACCGTATAAACCGTGGTCTCACCCGAAGCCGCCGCCACATCCGTGGCGCCTGCGCCAGGGCTGGCAGCCGAGGCAACCGGGGTCCCGCCGGCTGGAATCTGCACCTTTTGGCCGACTTTCAGTTTCTTGGGGTTGACACCCGGATTGGCCTCCAGCAAGGCCTTGAGGGAAAGGCCGTTCCTGTGGGCAATGGCTCCCAGCGTATCGCCGGACGCGATCACATACTCGGTCCCCGTGGCGGCGGGAGGCGCAACGGGAGCCGCGACCGGCGGTTGCACCGGTGGCTGCACCGGCGGCAGCGGCTGCGTCACCATCGGCTGCTGTGCCCCGGGCTGCTGCGGATTGACCGCCGTGTTCGACATGCCCGCGGGGTTCACGGGCGGAAGATTGGAGGTGTCGGCGCTGGCCGTGTTCGTGTCCGGCGGGGGCGTGTTGCCCGTGGTGTCCGTTTTGTTGGTGTCCTTGCAACCTTGCAACAGCATGCCGCCGATCAGCACCACATGCACTGTCAAGATCATCAACACTTTGAAGAAAAAAGTGGATTTGCCCCGCGAAGGCATCGTGCCTTGGGGTACCAACGGGCTTGGAGTATTCATAATTTGTTCGCTTAATCAATTCTGAGGTATTTTTTGTTCGTTTGTTTTGCAGCGGGGTTTTCCCTCAAAAAACCCCGCCGCAAAGTCTGAAATTGTAAAATTCCTTCCAACCTTTTATTTAACAACGAATTCCCGGCCATGCAAGCGGTAAAATGGCCCTGCGGAAAAAATGGGTGGTGGCGTTTCATGGTTCCGGGGCTCATCTGATCTTCAATGTGCTCAACGCGACCACCGCGCACAGCACGCACAGGATGTAAAACCGGGTCACGATCTGCGACTCGTACCAGCCCAGCTTTTCAAAATGATGATGCAGCGGAGCCATCAAGAACACTCGCCGCCCCTCGCCAAACCGGAATTTGGTGTACTTGAACCAGCTTCTTTGCAGGATGACCGAGGCCGCTTCCGCCACAAACACGCCGCCTGCAATCACCAGCACCAGCGGTTGGTGAATCAGGACCGCTATCATGCCCAGGACCCCCCCTAGGGACAGCGAGCCGGTGTCGCCCATGAAGACCTGCGCCGGATGGCAATTAAACCAGAGAAAACCCAAACTGGTGCCGATCATGGCCGCGCAAAACACCGTCAGCTCGCCCGCGCCCGGGACATGGGGGATTTGCAGGTAGGCCGCGGCCTTGACGTTGCCCGCCAAATACGTCAAGACGAGAAAGACAAATGAAACGATCGCCGTGCAGCCAATGGCCAGGCCATCCAGGCCGTCGGTCAGATTAACCGCGTTGGAACTGCCGACGATGGTCAGGGCCGTCAGCAGGATCCCCGCCATGGCCCCGGCTGTTCCGGTAAGAACGGGATGCTTGAAGAAGGGGACCATCACCTGGCTGATCAACGTGCTGGTGGCCGGCACGCGCCACAAATAGACCGCCACAAAAATCGCCAGCGCCCCCTGCACCCAGAGTTTGATGAATTCCCGCACGCCCTTGCTGTCCTGCCGGGTGATTTTCGCGTAGTCATCCAGGAAACCCAGGCCGCACAGCACCACGGCGGAGAGCAGTGTCAGTAGAATCAGCGTGTTCCATTGCGCCCAGAGCAATGCTGTGATATCGAGCACCAGCACCATCATGAGTCCGCCCATGGTCGGCGTGCCGCGCTTGTCGAGCAGGCGCGCCTGAAAGCCGCCGTTTTCCTCCGCCCGGTCGGTGTATTCCTGGCCGAACTTCAGCCGTTTGAGCCAGAGGATGCACGAGGGGCCGAGCCACCAGCTTAACAACAGCGCCGTGACTGCCGCCCCCGCGCTGCGAAATGTTATGTAACTGAAAAGCCGCAACGGCGAAACCTGTGTCTCAAACGAGGTGTGTTTCGCCATTTCGAGAATTTTTTGTGCGGCGTAAAAGAGCATGTCAATCGCAGGGCTTGTTGTTCGTTCGCAAGGCTTCCGTGATCCGTTCCAGGCGCATGGCCCGCGAGGCCTTGACCAGGACCACGTCGCCGGGCCGGGCAAATTTCCGGACGGCGAGGACAGCCGTTTCCACTTCCGGAATCTCGACCACCCCCTGCAAACCGCTGCGCCGCGCCGCGCTGGCGATTTCCCCGGCCCGTTGGCCCACGGTGAATAATTGGTCCAGGTGGAATTCCGCCGCACGCCGGCCCACCTCGGCATGCGCGGCTTGCGAGGACTCGCCCAATTCCGCCATGTCCCCCAGCACCGCCACCCGCCGTCCGGCGCAGGGCAGATCGCGCAGCGTTTGCAACGCGGCCAGCATGGAATCGGCGTTGGCATTGTAGGCGTCGTCCAGCACCCGGATGCCCCCGGGACGGCAGAGTTGAAGTCGCATTTTGGACGGGGCGCAGAGGGCGAGGCCATGCTCGATGGCCGCGCGGTCCAGGCCGAGTTCCGCCCCAAGCGCAACCGCGAACAAGGCGTTGGCCGCTTGGTGCCGTCCGAGGAGTTGGATGCGGTAATCGCCATTCAAATCGGCCCGGTGGGATTGCAGCGAGAACATCACGCCGCTGTCGTCAACACGGACGTCCCGCGCCACCCAATCGTTGCTGTCGCCGAATCCGACGCGCACCGTCCGCGCCCGGCATCGCTGGCTTATGGATTCGCTCCAGACATCATCGCCGTTGACGAAGAGCTTGCCTTCGGGCGGCAGGGCTTCGGCCAGGGTCCCTTCCTCGCGCGCCACGCCCTCGAGATCGCCAAAATACTCCAGATGCTCGCGGCCAATATTGGTGATCACACCAAAACGAGGCGCCATCATCTTCAGCAACGGCGCCAGTTCGCCGGGATGATTCGTGCCGGCTTCGAGCACTGCGGTCTGATGGGCCTGTTCCAGCTTGAGCAGGGTCAATGGCACCCCGATCTCATTGTTGAAACTGGCTTCGCTCCAGAGAACGGCCAGTTTCTGCCGCAACACCGAGGCAATCAACTCCTTGGTGGTGGTCTTGCCGTTGGAACCGCCCACCGCCGTCACGGGCAGGGTGAAATCCCGGCGGTAACGCGACCCCAGCCGGCCCAGCGCCGCGCGCGTGTCGTCCACGGCAATGACGGCGCATCCCTGAAAATGAGGCGGCAATTTCGCGCGCTCCGCGACCACGGCCGCCGCGCCGCGCCGCGCCACTTCGGGCAGAAAGGCGTGGCCGTCGAACCGCTCGCCGGCCAGGGCGAAAAACAAATCGCCCGCCGCAACCTGGCGCGAATCGACGCAGAGGCGCGCGACCATGGTCTCCGGCGAGCCGTGGCGCAGTTCTCCGGCGGTGGCCCCGGCAATGTATTTAAGCGAACGCGGTTCCATGGTTCATTTGGCCGCGATACGCACGGGACCCGCCGGCCCGCCGCCGGCTGTCAAGACTTGATTTGCGGACGGCGCCGTTTCAATCTCCGGCTTCAAGTCCAGATAATTCGCGGCGCGTTCGGCGATGTCATGAAACACCGGCGCCGCCACCTTGCCGCCGTAATAGCCTTCCTTCGGTTCGTCCATCACAACGGAAATGCAAACCTCGGGATTGTCCGCCGGGAAGAAGCCGATGAAGGAGGAGAAATACTTGCGCACGTACTGGCCGTGCTCGACTTTTTCCGCCGTGCCGGTTTTGCCGGCCACGGTGTAATGGTCCAGGCCGGCTTGCTCCGCGGTGCCGTCGCGGGTCGGGACTGTTTTCAACGCCGTGACCATTTCCTTGATTGTCTCCGGGCTGGCGATCTGCCGCACCGGCTGCGGCTCATATTTGGCCACCAGCTTCCCGGACGGGTCCTCCAGGCGGTCCGCTAGCATCGGGCGCATCAACAGCCCCTTGTTGGCGATGGCGCTCATCGCCATCACCATTTGCAGGGGGGTGACAGTCACGCCCTGGCCCATCGGGATTTGCGCGATAGACACCTTGCTCCAGTCCTTGAGCGGATGCACCGTCCCGGCCACTTCGCCCGGCAGGGGAATGTCTGTCCGTTTGCCAAAGCCGAATTTCTGGATGTACTCGAACAGTTTTTCGTCCCCGAGACGGATGCCAATTTTGGCCGCGCCGATGTTGGAGGATTTGGTGATGATGTTCTCCACCGTCAGCAGCCCGAAGGGTTCATGATCGTGCAGCAGCCGCCCGGCATAATAAAAATGCCCGTGCTCGCAATCGAACGTCTCATTGAACGACACGGCATGCTGGTCCAGTCCGGCCGTGACCACCACGATTTTGAAGGTGGACCCCGGTTCTGCGGTATCGGAAATCACCCGGTTGCGCAACGCGTCCATCGGCGAATGGCCGGGCTGGTTCGGATCGAAATTGGGCAGGGTCGCCATGGCCAGAATTTCCCCCGTGCGCGGGCGCACCATGATGCACGAGGCGCTGATCGGGGAATGTTTCTCCATGGCCGCGGCCAGTTCGCTTTCAACAATGTTCTGCAAGCCGGCGTCCAGGGTCAGGATCAGGTTCAAACCGTCGCGCGGTTCCACGTCCTGGTCGCGGTAGGCCACCAATTCGCGCTGGTGTTTGTCCAATTCCGTCTTCCGCCAGCCGGGAATGCCGCTCAGGTCGGTGTTGAACGCGAATTCAACCCCGCTCAGGCCGGTCTGTTCCTCGCCGCTGGAGACGAAGCCCAGAACGTGCGCGGCCAGGCGCTGGCTGGGATAAAACCGCATCTGGTCCTCCTCTGCAAAAATGGCCCCGCTCGCCGCGTTGCGATTCAAGGCGCTTCCGCGGGCTTTGGGTTTGGTTTCATCCGGGCCGAAGGAAAGCGTGGCCATGGTTTGTCTGATCTTTTCCCACGTTTCCAGCGGCACTTTGTGTTTTAAAACGACGTATTGGTTGGTGGCGGGTTTGCCGTTGACTTCGGTCAGGTGCGGAGTCAGGCGCGCCGCCAGCCAGTTCACATCCAACTGCAGCAGCGGTGCCAGCGCCTGGGCCACCGCTTCGCTCCGGCTCCCGAGCAAGGACGGGTTCGCGCACACGGTTTTGGCTGGAAGACTGGTGGCGAGGGGATTGCCGCGGATGTCCAGGATTTGTCCGCGCATGGGCTGGCGCGCAATGGTGCGGATGGTGTTGGTTTCGGCCAGCGCGCGCAGTTCGTCATGGCGCACCACTTGCAAATCCACCAGCCGGCCTCCCAGCACCGCCAGCGCCGCGCTCAACCCGAACATCAACAAATAAAGCCTCCGATATTGCATCGCCACGATCCTGTAAATCTTTCAGCCGCCCGCCCGCGCCGTTCGGTTCCTCCTTCCGAACAACGCGAGCGACGGCCAAATCAGTTTTTGCGTTCCGCCGAACCTGCCTGCGCCTGGCGCTGGTCCTGGGACGGCTGGCCGGCGGTTTGTTCAACCAGCGGCGCCTCGGCCATCCAGATCACCTGGGACTTGGCCGGCGGCCCCAGGCCAAGATTCAATTTCTTGACCCGCACGTCCAGGGCGACGGGGGAACAGAGGGTGGCCAGTTGATCGCGCCGCATCTTGTTCTGGCGCTGCAATTCGCCCAGGCGGTTTTCACGGTCCTTGATCTGATGGCCCAAAAGATCGATCTGGTCCTTGTACCAAAGATAGCCCACGCTCAACGTCACGAACAGCACGCACACCGCCAGTGCCGTCAGAATGGATCCCGGACGTACCGCCGATTCATTTCTTTTATTTCGGGCCATGATGGTTCAAATCTCTCTCACTCACTTGCCGGCCGCGCCGGCCGGCGTCTCCAACGTTTCAAATACTCGGCATTGCGCGCTGCGGCTGCGCGGGTTGTCCCGCATTTCATCCGCCCCCGGCACAATCGCCTTGCGCTGCACCCATTTCAGTTGCGGCGGGCGCGGACGCCGCAACTCCGGCGCGTCCACACCCGCCGCCGCTTCGTAATCCCGCGACAGCCGCCGGCCGAATTCCTTGACCATTCGGTCCTCCAACGAATGGAAGGTGATTACGGCCAGACGGCCGCCGGGTTTTAAGACCTTCACCGCCGCCTCCAAGCCCCGACTCAAAGAACCAAGTTCATCGTTGACCGCGATCCGTAGCGCCTGAAACACCTTCGTCGCAGGATGCGTTTTCCCGCCTGCCCTGGGCGAAATCCTCTCGATCAGCCCCGCCAACTGCCGCGTCCGCTCAAAAGCGCGCGACTGTCTGTCCTGCGCAATCGCCCGCGCCAGGCGGCGCGAATCCTTCTCACCGCCGTATTCCCAAAAAATCTTCGCCAGCTCATCCGCGTCCAGCCGGCTCAACAGGTCCGCCGCAGTCGCCCCCTGGCTCTGATCCATGCGCATGTCCAGCGGGCCGTCCTGCTGAAAGCTGAACCCCCGTCCCGCCTCGTCCAGTTGCGGTGAACTGACACCCAAATCCAATAGAACCGCGTCGCAACTTTCCGGCGCCACCCACCCGGCCATGTCCGCGTAATTGCCCTGTCGAATCTCAAAACGGCCGCGAAACCCGGACAATCGTGCCCTGGCTGCCGCCACTGCCCTGCCATCCCTGTCGCACCCCAGCAGCCGGCCATTCGGCGCGCTGGCCTTCAGCATTGCTTCGGCGTGCCCACCGCCACCGACGGTTCCGTCCAGGCACAGGCTGCCCGGCCTGATTTTGAGGCTTTCCAACACCTCCGCCACCAGCACTGGTTTGTGAGTGAATGCCAACACTTGTCATGGAATGTGACATTAACTTTGCGCGCTCAACTCTGGCGGCCCCTTGGCCGTCGCTTTGGGGCTGAACGCGTTCTCACTCTCTTTCTTGCGGAATGGCGCGGTGAGCCTGATCCAGGCCTCGCCGGTCATCTCCAGCTTGCTCAATCTGGCCAAAGGCTTCTCGCCCGTCCCCACCTTCCTTTCGACCAGCACCACCTCCAGGTCATCTTCGTTCAAATCATTTCTCATCACGGTCACCTTTTCCAAAGCCAGTTCCGTCTGGACAGTCGCTCTATGAGCCGAACGGCCCTTGCCCCCGAAAACAAGCCGTTCCACCATGTCTTTGCACGAGCCGACCATCTGCGTCCAAGTGCCGCGGGTGCAAGATCTTTTGGACTGTTTGGCAACCGGCGCGAAGGGACTTTTTGACACAACCGGTTCAGGCGGGGCGATCTTCACAACTTTGGCCGGCTGCTCAAAAAGCGTCGCTTGGGCTGTTTGCGGCTCTGCAGCCAGTCGCCTGCTGCTGACCGTGAATTTCGGCAAAGCCCTGCTGGCAAGCAACTTATATGCCCCCGGCCGGTCTGCCATCTCTCTAAAAGTGTGTCCTTTGGTTAATAAACAAAGCGCATTCATAATCGTTCTACTGCATTTCTTTACTCCATTTTTGCGAGAGCTTTGCCAAACACCGGCTCGTCCAACACTTTGGATTGCGCATAACGTTCCGGATTCCAAATCTCGAATTGATCCATCGCACCTGCCAGAACCGCTTCGTCTGTGATCTTGGCTTCCTCGGCCATATTATCCGGAATCATAATCCGGCCAACATTGTCCAATCTTACATGTGCCGAAGAGGTGCCAATGCGTCGTTTCAATACTGATTTTTCCGGCGTACCATTGGGCATGGCATAAATCTCGGCGCAAAGTTGGGCCATTTGCTCCGGCGGCAGCACCCGCAAAAATGTTCCTGCCTGATGCCGGGGCCAAACGATCAGCGTAAACTCCACGGTGCCTTCCGACTCGTTGGGCCTCCAGCGAAATGGCACAGGCACGCGGCGTTTGCTGTCCACCTTGTGGCGATACTCCCCACTGTACCTTTCTTTGCTAACCGCGTCTGGCATAACCTCGGTTCTGTGGGATCAATCTCCCACTTTTCGCCTAATTTGCCCCATTTCTTCCCACCAGTCAAGGGCTTTCTTTCCCGTACTTATTGACAAGTTATTCACAACTGCCAATCTTGGGCGCCATGCGCACCGCCGAGTTCGATTTCACATTGCCGGATGACTTGATCGCGCAAACCCCCCCTTCCGCGCGTGATCAATCGCGTTTGCTGGTGTTGGAACGCGACCGGGGAAAACTGGCGCACCGCCGTTTTGTTGATTTGCTCGAGTATCTTCGGCCCGATGATGTGCTGGTCCTGAATGATTCGCGGGTCATTCCGGCGCGCCTGCGCGGGCGCAATGTCCGCACCGGCGGGAATTTCGAGGTGCTGCTCCTGGAGGAGAACGCCGCCAACGACTGGTGGGCCATGCTCAGGCCCGGCAAGCGGGCCAGACCCGGCGCAAAAATCACAGTTGTTGACAGAAACGACAGGCCCGCTTCCTTCGTGGCCTCGGTCATGGAAATCAACGCGGAAGGACACCGCCGCCTGCTCTTCTTCGGAACCCAAAACGTCCTGACGGAACTGGAGGCGCTGGGCGAGGTGCCTCTGCCGCCCTACATCAACCGCCCCAGTCCCCGAGCAGAGGACCGGGATTGTTACCAGACGGTCTTCGCGCGTGTGGCCGGCTCGGTGGCCGCGCCCACCGCCGGGCTGCATTTCACGCCGGAGTTTCTGGAAAAAATCCGCGGGCGCGGCGTAAAAGTTTGTTTTATCACCCTGCACGTCGGTGTGGGGACTTTCGCGCCGGTCAAGGCGGCGGCCATTGCGGACCACATCATGCATGAGGAACGCTATGAAGTGGGGACGGAGACGGCGCGCCTGATTAATGAGGCCGGGACATCAAGAGTCATTGCGGTTGGCACAACCACGATGCGCGTCTTGGAGAGCCTGGCGCGCGACCACGGGGGCCGCGTCGTGGCCGGCGCGGGACGAACCGGCATTTTCATTTATCCTCCCTGTCAATTCAAAATCGTGGACGGATTGGTGACCAATTTTCATTTGCCCCGCTCGACCCTGCTCATGCTGGTCAGCGCATTTGCCACACCCGGCGAAACCCGGGGCCGGGAATTGATTTTGGGAGCATATCAGGAGGCGATAGCCCGGCGTTACCGTTTTTTCAGCTACGGCGACGCGATGTTGATCATTTAAGTCCATGTCCGAAAATGCCGATAGGGAAACACCGTAGTTGTTGGCTAATAATCACATGGCCGGGAAACGCTTGTTGATCGCCGATGCTGACGCCAGGGCGTGGGAAGAATTTCGCCACGCGCTCGGCGAGTCATGGGTTGTTGTTGGCGCCGCCTCGGGAGATGCCGCCCTGGCCGAGGCGCAAAAACAGCCCTTTAACGTCGTTGTGGCCAATCACGACGTGCCCGGCTTGAGCGCGGCCGAGTTGCTCAATCGTCTGCGGGTGTCCAGTCCCGAAACGCTGCGGTTTATCGCCGCGGACGCGGCCCTCAAGGACAAAGTCATGTGCCACGTGCTGGGTGGCCATCAATTCCTGGCCGTTCCTTTTGACCGCGCCACACTGAGAGCTTCCATCGAACGCTCCCTGGGAGCCGATTACGGCATGAGCAACAGCATGCGCGAACTGGTGGGCCGCATCCGCACCTTCCCCACCATCCCGTCGCTCTACCTGGAGGTCGTCAGCGCCCTGAATAACCCCAACGCCACCACGGCGGACATCGGCGCCATCATCGCCCGCGACATGGCCATGACCACCAAGCTGGTGCAGGTGCTCAATTCGGCCTATTTCGGCCTGCCGCGGGCCATCACCGATCCGACGGAAGCCGTCGGCATCCTGGGATTTGAAACCATTAAATCCCTGATCCTGACCTTGAAACTTCTGAGTCAATACGATAAAGTGAAGCCGGTCTATTTTTCCATCGACAATATCTGGCGGCACAGCACCAGCGTCGCGCAGACGGCCAGGGTCATGGCCCTGCTGGAAACCGGCGACACCGTTTGCAGCGGCGCCGCTTATACGGGAGGTTTGATGCATGACTTGGGCAAGGTCATTTTGGCGGCCAATTTCGACGACCAGTATCACCGCGTCCACGCCGCCGCGCGCCAGTACCAGATGCCGTTGTGGGACGTGGAGAAGAACATTTTTGGAGCAACCCACGGCGAGATCGGCGCTTACATGCTGGCCCTTTGGGGCCTGCCGGCCGAGGTCGTCAAGGTGGCGGCATTACATCATCACCCTCTTCGCTCCGACGACAAGACCTTCTCCGCGTTGACGGCGGTCCACGTGGCCAACGCGTTGGAATATGAGGGTCAAACTGACACCGACGGCCTGCCGGCTCCGGTTGTCGATCTAGAGTATTTGCAGAAATTGGGCCTGGAACAACGGGTCCAAATGTGGCGCTTCGCCCGGCGTGAGCCGGACGCTACCAAAACCGACACCAGGATGTTGCGCGCCAAATCCGACACAACGTTCGCCGCCAAATCCATCCACCCGGCGCCCGCCTCCGCGCCACCGGCCAACGATCTCACGCCTGCGGACTCGCCACCGGAAACATCCTTCTTGAGGGCGTTTTGCATGTGGCTGGGCTTGGGGCTGGGCGTCAGCGCCGTGTTGGTTTTGCTGGCCCGCTTCGAGATCAAGCGATTGGAGAGCGTCGCCGAAAAGACGCGGACCCAGGGCTCCGTGGATAATCCGCCGCCTGTCAGACAAAATTTTGCGGCAGTTGCCGCGCCCGTGACGCCAGCCAGCTCGGCACCTGCGCCAGCCGTCCACCCGCCGCCGGCGGCTGCACCGCCCGCCCACGCAGCCTCGGCATTAGACTCGGCGAAACTCGAGGCGATATTCTTTTCCTCCCAGCATCCCTCCGTTCTCATCAACGGCCGCCTGGCCTGCGTGAATCAGGAGGTGGCGGATTGCAGGGTGTTGGAAATCACCCCGTCTTCCGTCACGCTGGGATACCAGGATCAGCGCCGGACCCTCACCTTGCGGTAACCCGGCCGGCGACCCGAGTCAACCGCCGTCGGACAGCGCAGTCACGATGATTTTCCCCACGGGCGATGCCCTGATTCGCCGCGCCAGGGTGGCGAGCGAGGTTGCCCTCGGCGAGACCGCGTTTCCGAGAGGCGCCCCGGCCTTGAAGTGGCCATCATACAGAACCCCCAGGACCTTGTGCGTTACCGTGACGCGAACTGAAGTGCCAACAAACGGACAGTTTCCAAACCCCGGTCCGACATCGACTCCCTTCCCATATACTTCGTGGTAATCCGACACGCCTATGGTCAGGTCCGGGTCATCGATTTTTGGCTGGTCTGTTGCCTCAAGCCAATACGGGTCTCTGAATTCAAGCTTCCTTCCGAAACTCCCGCCGGGCGGCAAAGTCCACGGGTAGTAGGCTGGCTTGAAAAGCTGATAGGATTCGACTCCCGTCACCAAAATGCTGTGGCTATGTCTGAGTTGGTTGTTGTCATCGACACTCAGAATTCTCACGGTGGCCGGCGGCACGCGCTGAAGGACGCAACCTGCATTGACAAGGATGAACAACATTGCCGCGCCCGCCGCGAGGAATCTTAATGCGAGCCTGAATGCCGGGTTCATGGATAAAGGCGAAGGGGTGTTGATTATTTGGCCTCCGTTTCAGCCCGTTGCGCCATCAGCCAGAGCGCGTCGGACAAACGGTTCAGGAAAACAATGATTTCAACGTTCCCAAGCTGGCCGCTTTCCTGTAGCGCGCAAACCCGCCTTTCCGCCCGGCGGCAGGTGGCGCGGGCAACATCCAGCGCGGCCGAAACAGCGTTCCCGCCAGGAGTGGACCAGCCCGTCAACGAAAGGTTTTGCGATTCGGTCTCCTGCACTATGCAGTCGAGCCTGGCGGTCAACGCAGGTGTCACCACCGGGAAACCATCCTTGACATAGCGCGGCAAATCTTCGTTCTGAGTGGCCAGTTCGCCCATGACAACGATCAGGTCCTTTTGAATCTCCAGCAGCCGGTCGCGCAGGGACGGAGCCACGGCGGCGGCCCGGGCCGAACCGAGGGCGGCGTTCAGTTCATCGACGCTGCCGTAGGCTTCCACGCGCGGATGACATTTGGAAACGCGGCGGTTGTACATCAAACCGGTCGTGCCGTCGTCTCCCTTTTTTGTGGCAATGCTCATGGCGGGTGGAGTTTAAGGCGCGCCCTGCAAAGTGGAAAGCCGGGATTGACTGATGTTGACGCTGGGCGTGATCCTGCCTATTGTCGCAAAAAGAAGAGGCACCATGAATTTTAAATTGCTTTTCAAAACACTCTTGATCATCGCTCTGCTGGCTTTGCTGGTCATCATGGGGATGAACAATCGCCAACCCGTCGAGTTGAAGATGCCCCACATCCTGCCCAGGGCGCAGGAGCAGCCGGCCGCCTTAATGTATTTTGCCTTTTTCGGCATCGGCTTTTTGTCCGGCACCCTGCTGATGGCCGGCGGCAAGAGGGGCGGCGGCAAATCCAACCGGGTCCAAGCCTGACGCCTCGCGGGCGGGCGGTTCCTTTTCGGGGCGTTCCGCCACCCGTTTGTAAGCCAGGATGCCCTCCGCGATGGCTTGTGCCATCCGCTTGCGGGAAGCCGTGTCATAAATATTTCTCGCATCCGCCGGGTTGCTCATGAATCCACCTTCAATCAAAACGGCCGGCATGCTGGCCTCGCGCAGGACTTCGAAGCGCGACCGTTTCAGGCCGCGGTCTTCAAACGGCATGCCGGCGTTGACGAGGGACTTGAGTATTTCATAACCGAGCAGGGCGTTTTGGCCGTCATGCGCGTTGCCGGCCTCGGGCGGGTGCAAACCCTTGCCGCCGCCTTCGCCGCTGGAGTTAATGCCGGCTGGAGTCTCGCAGTACACCTCCAGGCCGCCCACGGCGTGTTCCGGCGCCGAGTTGTAGTGCAGGCTGACGAACAGGTCCGCGCCCTGGCGCCGGGCCATCAGGGTGCGATCGGGCAGTTGGACAAAGTCGTCGCTGTCCCGTGTCAACAAAACCTGCAATCCTTCCTGCTTCAGCAGTTTCTCCACCTCCCGGGCCAGGAGCAGCGCGTATTTTTTTTCGTAATGGCGCCCGTCCACTTCGCCCTTGTCCTTGCCGCCGTGCCCCGGATCAAGACAGATGGTTTTCAGGCGCGCGTCGGATTTCTGCGGAAAAAGAATCGGCTCAATGGTTGTGCCGGCATCCACCACCGAAAGCAGGATGGTCCCGTTGCGGTTGACCACCGGCAACGACAGCCAGACATTGACTCCGCAGATTTCCGCCCGGCGCGTATCCACCGTCAGGTCCAATCTGGCGGATGAATTGGTCAGCCTGATCGTTCCCGCCGTTTTCACCCATTTCACGTTAAACCCCGAGGCGCGAGCCCAATCTTCCAGTCGGATGTATTCATTGCCGGAGACGAAGATGTGATTCATGCTCTGGAGGGGAACGCGCGCTTCAGCCGCCAGGACGGCCGTCAGAAACAGTGACACGGCGAGCACTTTCATTATCGCGAGCATCTTGCCCGGTGCGCACGACCGGTTCAAGCCAAGACTGGCGGCATCAGGGCGAATAAACGCGCCAGTCGCGGAGCAGGTAGTATTCGTTGAAAGGTCGGTCATCGGTGATTTGAATTTTGGGGTCGGGGTTCAGCATGCGGGCGATCGCCAGTTCCCATGACAGGACTGTTTCGAGATAGTCGGGCAAAGTCGGGTAACGCTTTGCATCCATCCATTCCATAAGATCCTGCCGGGCTTTGGAGGGCATGCGGGCAGCCAGTTCTTCAGCCGTGGCACGTTCGATCGGTTGCATCGACCCAAGAAAATGCTCGCCCCAACCATGCACTCCGACAAAACAGCGCACATAAGGAAACGAATCGTCCATGGAACGAGCCACGGCTCGAAGGGTGGCTTTCACCTCGCCGGGAAACCAGATTTGCAGGATGCCGCCGGGGGCCAAGTGCTCTTTGGCCAACTCATAAAACTCCCGCGAATAAAGCAGGCTGGAACCAGCCGCTTCGATTGGCGGCGGTGGATCGACCACGATGACGTCGTATTTCTCGCGCGTGCGTTTGAGATAGCGCCGCCCATCGTCGATGACAATCCGGCCTTTGGGATTGGCAAGCACGCTGGCAGTGTCGGCATGATAGAAGCCGAACGCATCCACCACGCTGGGCACCAATTCCACCACCGTCGTCCGCGCATCCCAGCTCAAGGCCGAGCGATAGCTGGTTCCCATGCCAAAACAAATGACCAACACCGATTCCGGACGCCCTTTGTGCAAGGCCATCGGCAAATGCGCCATGAACTTGGGCTCCGAGACCAGGGCAGTCATACCGACGCCGTTGACCAGCAGCCTGCGTTTGAATCCTTCGCCAAAGGAAATGACCGAGGCAGCATAATCCCGCCGCACGGCGGTGCGCACTTCGCGTTTTTTGAGCAGCCCCTCGAAATCATTCGCAAAAAACAGGCTCCAGACCAGTGCCGCGCCCGCCCCGGCCGCCGCGGCCACGCGTTGCCAGGCAGGCAGGGTTTTGCAGCAAAGATACCCAAGACCCAGCAACGGCAGGCCGAGAATGACCAGGGCGCATCGCTCGCTCATGCCCGGCAGCAAAAGATACGACGCGCACAGCGGCCCCAGAATGCAGCCGACGACGTTGATGCCATAAGCCCTGCCGGCGGCGGCGGGATGGCCGGCCGCGCATAGGTCGATCAGACCGGGCGTCAGATACCCCAGGACGGCGCACATGGGGCAAATGCTCGCCAGTGTCAGGGTCACCGCGTAACTGCTGTCAAAATAAGTGCCCATGGCCAGGTTCAATCGCACCGGCAGCAATCGCGGGTCCACCGCGATGATGGGCAGAAAAGCCGTCAAGGGCAGCAGAGCCATCAATTCCCCGAGCGTGCGCTGCGCCTTCTGCCGCAAATGACGCCGGTAAAGCATGGACCCCAGAAACGTCGCCCCCAAATAGGTGAAGACAATCAACGCAAAAGAATACACCTGCGTTTTCAGAATGGGGGTGAAGGCCCGCGTCCATACCACTTCCATGGCCATGGCGCTGAATCCTGTCGTGAATAAAATCCACCGGATCAGCCCGCTGCGCGCGGGGCCGGAGGGCGGAACCTCCGCAACTGGTGCGCCGGGCGCGTCCGTGCTTTGCGCGCGCGCCGTCTTGCGCCCGTTCCATCCGATCTCGGCGCTCAGGGCGGCGATGGCGAAGTTCCCACCAGCGGCCAGGGCCAGGGTGTGATGGAAACCCATCGTTTCCACCAGGACAAACGCCGTCACAATTGTTCCCGTCATGGCGCCAAGCACGTTGGCAAAATAGAGATAGCTGAAGCTGTCCGCATTCCGCGATTCCTCCTCCCGCACGTAAGCCATCATGAAGGGGAAGGTCGCACCCATGCAGACGCACCAGGGCAGAATCGAAGCCGCCAGGACCAGGGCTGACAGGAAAAGGTAGCGGAAGGAATCCGTCTCGCCCGTCGCCAGCAGGCAGTGCTGCCCGGCAGCAAACAATGCGGGCGTCGCAAACGCCCCCAGACCGATGGTCAATTCCGCCCCGCCATAAAAGAAGATTGCGGACAGGCCGGACTTGCGCGTCAGCCACGGAATCATCTGCCCGCCGGCCCAGGCGCCGACCGACAGCCCCAGCATGAAGACCGACAGCACCACCGAAAGGACAGGCGTGATGATTCCGAAGGAGGCAAACGCCAGCCGCGTCCAAACCATCTGATAGACTAGGCTGCAAAAGCCTGACACAAAAAAGAGAAGATACAACCTTTGGCTGTTGGCAACGCTCATGTCAATATCCCTGCTGGTGTACCTGCTTCCCCGCCTTCATGCACGCAAAAACGCCTTGTCGGCGGCACAAAGCAACTTTTGCCAGCGTCGTGGCACGACAGACGAGGCTGAATAATTGAGGTCCAGGCCAAAATTTGACGGATTTCGGCATATTTTGCAGTTGTGATCGGCAGACTATGTGCTTCGACTATTTTTCAATGAAAAGCGGCTGGGAGAAGCCGGGATGACGGAGAAAACGACCCCGATTCACCATTGGGGCCGAATCACCCCGAATTAGCCGGAATGATGAACTTCCGGCGTTGGTGCAGGTTCAGAACATGGGTAACGGTGGTGGTTCAGAACATAGGTAACACTTAAAAGAGGCTTTGGGAGCCGGTAGGCTCCCCAATGCCTTGGAAAAAGAGTGAGCCTATGGATCAACGGATTGA